>NZ_JAPZRB010000055.1:0-8819 GCF_027531105.1 Microcystis sp. LE18-22.4A | reverse complement strand
TTAATTGTGGTCGGTTAATCCAAAAGTCTCTATCAGTTAGAACTCATGTTTGTTCCTGCGGATATGTGGAAGATAGAGACAAAATGGCGGCCTTGAATATACTCAAAAAAGCTACGATAGGGCATATCGGAAGCTGGTCGTTAGACCTAAACGCTTGGGGAGATTTAAGCTCTATTTTGGTTGGTAGAAATACCTGCTAAGACAACTTGAGTCAGTGAACCAAGAATCCCTCGCATAAGCGCGACGGGATTGTCAACATTGACATTAACTTATCAAAGTCAATCCTTGAATGTTTCGGGTCTCTTGGATACTGGCTCTAGTGTTAATGTGTTGCCCTATGAAATGGGTTTAGCTTTAGGTGCAGTCTGGGAAAACCAAAGGCTATCTCTGCCATTAGGAGGTAATTTAGCTAGATTTGAAGCTGGTGCATTGGTTGTTAAAGCTACTGTTGAGCAATTCCCCACCGTAGATTTAGCCTTTGCTTGGACACAAGATAAATATGCGCCGCTAATACTAGGACAGATGAACTTTTTTCTTGCCTTTGATGTCTGTTTTTACAGATACGACTTAGCATTCGAGATTAGTCAAAAATAGTTTGACTGGAGAAAAAATATGTGCGTTACATTTCATTAACTAAGCAACCAGCGATCGCAGTTTCACCTCAAGCGATCGCCCTATGAAAAGAGATTAATTTGTCTAAAGATTTGCTAAACTGAGGACAATAATCGCTTATTTTCAAGGTGTTAACTAAATGTGGTGGCAAAGTTCTCGGTTAGACCGTATTGAAGCCAGTCTAGAGGCAAGTCAGCAGCGAATAGAGCGAATAGAAAGCAATATTGACAGATTAGCAGCAATCAGTGAGGCAACGAATCGGCGTATTGATCGGTTTGTGGAAGCTACTGCTCAACAAATGGAGGAATCTAAGGCTCGTATTGACCAACTGCAACAAGGGATGGAACAGCTTCAGCGTGCAGTTGGCTATTTTTTAAGTCAGGACGGTAACTAACGATCGCCTTTTCAAAAATCAAAAAACCCCGTTAGCTTACAATCACTTGCTTCAATGAATGAGCATGGTACTACGGCTAGAGAAAAAAGAGGTGCGTTACATTTCATTAACTACCAGAGCGGCGTGCTGCTACGCAGTGCCTTCGGCATCGCACTCAACCAACTAACTTGATACGGTCGGTGTGCAAGCGGATTGTTATGCAGCAGTCAGTTTCTTTCAAGAGTAACATCATTTTCCAATGGTGCAGCAAGTGTAATTATTAATTCTCCATGTCCTGTGCCATAGTCATAAGGCTCTAACTCTATATATTTGCCACGACCTTCTATGGCAAAGTGGTGAATAACTCGTGGCTTATGTATTAGTAATTCAACCGAAACATCTAAATGAATTTTGGCAATATCATCACCGTTCACGAGCAACTGGTTTTCGGGAAGTACCATCGTTCTCTGAAATTGTATTGGGTATGCTCCTGGATCTAGCTTCGTGGTATCAATTTGCTTCAATGCCTCATTAAAGCCTTGGTTTGACTCTTCACCTAAAAATTCGTACAGATCTATCTCATTTCCATTGAAGATAGCTTTTGCTGTTGATATGTCAATTGTCATAAAAGAGGGGTCTATCTTGCCAATAGCGGAACGTTTTGTCAATTTTATGTCTCCATTAAACCCACTTCTACCTGTGACTAGCATTCGTGGATAATCGAGAGGAAAGTCTGATGCCAGAAGTAACTCGATGCGTTCATCCTTTGCAGCTTGAGCAGTAGCACCCTTGCTAAATCCTCTGGCGACGAAGAAGCCTTTCTGCGAGGATGTTGCTTGAATCTTTTCTGAAAAAATGATGATATCATTTTTTCCTACATTCTGCTTCCAATTCTTGCACTCAAAGATGAATTTACTTTTATAGCCTTGAGCTACTGAAACTTCAACATATAGATCGATCTCATGCAGAACACCTTCAGCAATTACAATTTTTTTGTTTTCTACAACGAACTTATCTGGGTCTAGTGTTGAAGAATATTTGAGAATTGCTTCTTCTATAAGTTTTACTGCACGTTCTAGATCATCCCCCTTTTGCTTCTTCATGTTGGCTTTAATAGAGTCCATGGATCTTAATTTCACTCCTTACTGGTTCGCATTCAAACAAGAGGTGACACCCATCAACTTAGATGACGAACTAAAAGTTCTCAAGCATCAACTCCATCAACGGAGGAGCTGCATAACCATTGATTATACAGAAACTTTCCGAATAACACTGCTGAGAGTAACGATATGTAAAAACTCTCGGCATATCACCCCATTTTAGCGCCATCGCCGGAACTTTTCCCCATATCATAACTAAAAGCGTATTAGCCAGAGCATATCCCTAACAACAAGCTGCAATAAAATAGACTTTTCGGGAAGTCTAGCACTAATTGCTTCAGTCCACCCCACAATTACCTAATTTTCGGGGAAAAAGTGCCAAAATTTTGCCCCCAATCGCTCTTATGTTCGGCACTTTTTGAGGGCAAAAAAATCTAAAAATCTTAGCCAACAATGTTTTTAGATTTATTCAGCCAACCCTAAGTTAAATTTTGAGTTGATCGATTAAATCGCGCATAATTTTGGCCGAATTATGTAACTGTTCCATTTCTCTGGGACTGAGAGCAAGATTCAGAGTTTTAATTACTCCTTTCTCGTTAACCACCGAGGGAATACTTAAACACACATCTTTGAGACCGTATTGACCATCGAGGAGAGTGCTAATAGTCAGAATTCTTTCTTGGGAACGTAAAATCGCTTTAACGATATCCGTGGTAGCTAAACCGATCGCATAGCTAGTATAACCCTTGCGTTTGATAATTTCATAGGCGGCGTTTTTAACCTGAAGAAAAATTTCTGTTAAGCTTTCTTGGTCGGCTGCGCTTAAATCCTGCCAATCTCTTTCTAGTAACCTTGCTCCTCCGATATTAGCCGAACTCCAGACAGCAAGCTCACTATCCCCGTGTTCACCGATAATATAAGCGTGGACGTTACGCGCATCTACATGGAGTTGGGTGGATAAAAGAGAGCGTAAACGGGCAGAATCTAGCACCGTACCCGAACCAATCACCCTAGAGGGCGGAAAATTGGTGATTTTCAAGGTAACATAGGTCATGATATCGACAGGATTACTCACCACCAAAATCAAAGCACTGGGGCAGTAAACAGCCACATCCTCCAGAATACGGCGAAAAATCGCCACATTTCGCTCAAGAAGATGTAATCTGGTTTCTCCCTCTTTTTGGGCAGCCCCGGCAGTAATAATCACCACATCGGCATTTTGTCCCACATCGGCCACGGTTCCCATTTTCAAGTCTGTGGGTTCAATAAAAGGCATTCCGTGCCTTAAATCCATCACTTCCCCTTCGACTTTATCCGTGGCGATATCTTGCAGAATTAATTCATCAAAACAGTCTTGAATTAACATCGAGTAAGCGCAGGCCATCCCCACCTGACCAACACCGATAATTACCCCCTTGCGAGGACGCAGCGGCGCGGGTTTTTCAGCGTAGGGATTGGGAGTAAATATTTTATCTAGCATAGATTTTTGCAGTTACTGGCTCGGTAAGCTCATTTTAAGGGGAAAAGGTTAATATCAGGTAAAAGGAGACTATCAAGAGATTTTGAGGCCATTATCGGCAATTTTTTTCTGGTAATTGGTCGGACAAATTTCTTGTCTTTATTCCCTGACCCCTAGTTTAAGAGAATTGAGGGCCGCTGACAGCTTCAGGCTATATCCTAAAATTAGGAATAAGGTTACAGTAGGAGGCGAACCGATGATCTATCACATCACTACAGAAAGAGGTTGGCAAATAGCTCGTGAAATGGGGGAATATCGGGCGTATTCCCTAAAAAATGAGGGATTTATCCATTGCTCCACCTTAGAACAAATTCCGAAAGTTGTGGCCGCTTTTTATCAAAATCAGCCAGATTTGCTGGTTTTAGCCATTTCTCCTGAACAATTGCAGGCCCCGGTCAAATGGGAGCAGCCCCAGCATCCTAACCCAGAAAATGCCACTCTAGAGCTAGAAAAAGAGACCTTTCCCCATATTTACGGTGCTATCAACCTAGAATCGGTGGTTTTTGTCAAACCCTTACAGGATTTGCTCAATTCCTAGAACTAAATCATCTAACTCTTGGTAATCGGGGAGAGTAGTATCGATGCTCAACCCGCGCCGAATCACAAGGCGATCCCACTGTGGTCGCGATAATAGCTCGCTAAAGTAGCGAGCCTTGAAAATTAACAAATTTGCCTCTAGACCCGTCTTAATGCGCCCTAAATGGGGCAATCCGAGCAGATTGGCTGGGGTGAGGGTGACACTATTTATCCAGTCAGCGTAGGGTGTGTCGAGATGGGCAATCCGCACCGCTTGGGTAAAGACTTCTAAACCATCGTGATCCCCAAAACCATAAAAGGGATCGCGACAGTTATCGCTGGCAAAAGCAACCGGAATTCCCGCTTTTTTCATCTCTTTTACCTTAGTTGTCCCGCGCCAAAAGGGGGTTTTTTCCTCTTGACGATCCTGTAGGTAGAGATTGCACATCGGCAAGCTAACGATAGCAATGCCCGCATTTTTGACTAAATTTAGGGTTTCTTGGATTATTTCAGGGGATTGTACCGCTAAACTGCAACAGTGACCACAGATGATTTGTCCGTCAAATTGCTCTTTGATAGCAGTACGCGCGATCGCTGCTAAACAGGTAGAATCGGAATCGCCGTTTTCATCCAGATGAAAATCGAGATTTAAACCCCTTTCTTGGGCTAATTTGAAGGTAATATCAATTTGTGCCTGTAAATCGGGATTTGTGTAGGCTACTCCCCCTAATATACCCCCAAATTCGGCAATTTTATCGGCTAAGGCCGCTCCCTCGGAGGTTTGATAGTAGTCAAGGGAAACTAGAGAAACCGCTTGCAGGGTGATTTTACCGGCCCATTGTCGTTGCAATTCTGCCAAAGCAGTTAAGCTAATCTGTGCCTGTTGACCAAAAGAGTCGATATGGGTGCGAATAGCGGCGGTTCCGTGCGCATAACTGCATTTAACGCCGAATTCCATGCGACGATACACATCCTCTAAGCGCCACTCCCGTCGGGAATCCTCTAGGGCCATTTTTAAGGCACTGTCAAAAGTGCCATCATGGTTAGGACAACGATGCCAACTATGACCTTTATCGAGATGGGTGTGCATATCAACAAAGCAAGGAAAAATAATCTTTTTTTTGAGGTCAATAACGGGAATATTATCTTCGGGGGGGATGGTTGAGGTGATGCGATTAATGTTACCGTCATTAATTTCCAGATTAACTAAGGTTAATCCCTCGGAGGTTTGGGGAGAGAAACTCTCATTTTCTAGCAGGGAAACGGGAATATGAGCATTTTTGAGCCAGTAGCGCTCGCTTGATGGAATCATAAGACCTCTGGTAAAAATCAAAAATTGTTGTTAGGGTTAGGAGTCGGTCGTCAGGAGTTAGGAGTTAGGCGCTAGGAGTTAGGAGTCGGTCGTCAGGAAAATTAAGAATGAATAATAATCAATTAAGCGGTATTAAGTAAGGAGTGTTAAATGGCATTAACAGTGCTATCTTTTCACTGATTACTGATTACTGTTTACTGATTACTGATAAACCGGCAGACGCGCCTTTAATTCCCAGCCATAAACTGCTAAAAATTCCTTTAATTTATCGGGGTGTAAATGGAGGTAATCGGGATTAACTTCATCGATAATGCCAATACCGCCTAAATCCCGCGCTCCTGCCGCTAAACAATCCAAGAGAAAAAGAGGATCGGGTACTAAATTCGGGGGAATTTGAATGACAATATCTGGGGGCAAAATTTCCCTGGCTTGCCTAACCAGATCGGGTAATTTTTGCAGATCAAAAGGATTATTTTGCCACTGTTCTCTTTTGCCCGGATTGTAGGGTTGTAGGATCACTTCTTGAATATGTCCCCAACGTTGATGAATAGTGGCAATAGTTTCTAAGGTTACTAAGCGATCGCATTCTGTTTCACCAATTCCTAATAATAAACCCGTGGTAAAAGGAATTCCTAATTCTCCCGCCCATTGTAACTGCTCTAAGCGCAGGGATGGCACTTTACTGGGGGCATGACGATGGACGGTATCTAATAAAGTCACCGTCATTTGTTCTAACATTATGCCCATAGATAGATTGACATTTTTCAGTTTTTCCATCTCGGCAAAAGTTAAAATCCCCGCATTGGTATGGGGATAAAAACCCATATTTAAAGCCAATGCTGCTAAATTATAAATATGCCGAAACCATGACTCTCGATTGGCTGCTAAAGGATGAACTTCGCCGCTAAGAATTAAAATTTCCGTAATTTCCGAACCCTGCAAAGCAGTTAAAATCTCTTTGACCTTGTCTAGACTTAACCAGCCATCAGTGCCTAAATCCCTGCGAAAATTACAATAACTGCAACGATTGAAACACTCGTAGGTAGGTACAAGGGTATGAGAGGGACTATAGGTGACAATTCTTGACATTTTTTTCGGAATTGGAGTTCATTACGAGCATTCAAGGGCGATAAAATTTGCTATCGTGGGGAGAATTGCTGTTTTATTCACTTAAAAACACCCTCCCTTTTCGCTTCCTCCTATGATTTTCGATCCTGCCAGTCTTCCCTCCCATCGTCAAACGATTCGCCCGATTAGCGCCACGGCCCTGCACGGAATTGTATTTCAAGATAACAAATTAATCGCTATCGACGCAAAAAACGGCTATTTATACCAAATTGCCCTCGATACTGGTCATACAACTGTACTTAATTCCCATCGCTGGCAAGAATTCGTCGGGACGACGGGATTGGCCATCGATGATCAAAATAACCTCTGGTTTACTACCCGCGAAAATCTCTACTGCTGCACTCTCGAAGATTTTACCCCGAAATTTTTTACCCGTCTTCCCTACACCGCTAACGGAGTCGCCGTAACTGCTAACACAATTTATGTCACTTGTCAACGTTCTGGACAAATCTTTATATTTGATCGCCAATCGGGACAGGAAATTACTCGTTTGTACGCACCGGGTATCGGCATCGAAAATATCACTATTCGCGGGGAAGAACTTTGGCTAACGGATACCCTAGAACAAACGGTTTACTGTCTTGATCGCGCCACGGGAGAACAGCTTTTTAGCATGATAACTCCTTTTGAATCACCGACGGGATTAGCATTTTATCGCAATGCGAACAGTGGCAAGGATATCTTATATGTGGCCTATGCTTTCCAAGAACCCTTTATCCGCGATAATCCCAATTCCGAACAGGTTTACGAACTTAGTTATCGTCCGCGTACTTTTGTCCATCCTCTATATTTTCACTACGATCCCGCTAAAAAATACGCCCTTTCTAATGGTTATCTGATTGAATTATCCTACGTCGAGGAATTGGAACCTCTATATAATATCGAACTAAAAGATGTGGAATGGCGCATCGCTTTACCCCTAGAAACACCGCGGCAAAAAATTCGCAGCGTCGAAGCGGTGGGATTGCCTTTTACTGAAGAAATTCAAGACGGGCAGCGGGTGGCAGTATTTAAGTTCAAGCAAATAACCGCCAAACAACGTCATATTTTTGGTTGGAAAGTGGTCTTAGAAGTGTGGGGAATTAAATACCAAATTACTCCCAAAGATTGCGAAGATTTACCTCCCTTACCCGCCGATTTTCCCGATCGCTATTTGATCGATAATGATGATCTGGCTATGAATACAGAAATTATCCTCAATGCTGCCCAAGAAGCGATCGGTCGGGAAACCAATCTACTCAGAAAAGTTTATAGTATTCGTAACTACGTCTATGATCAGCTTTCCTACGGCATCAAACCCAACATCGACACCCCCGATATTGCCCTGCGGCGCGGAGTGGGTTCCTGTGGCGAATATGTGGGTTTATTATTGGCTTTGTGTCGTCTCAATGGTATTGCCTGTCGTACGGTAGGACGTTATAAATGCCCACCCCATCCCCTCGAACGTAATTTACCCCTCGAACCAGATTACAATCACGTCTGGATGGAATTTTATCTCCCCTCTATCGGTTGGGTTCCCATGGAGTCCAATCCCGATGATATCTTTGAAGGTGGTCCCTATCCCAATCGTTTCTTTATGGGTTTAGCTTGGTATCACACGGAAATTGCCAAAGATATCCCCTTTGAACGAATGCTCAGTGAAGGACAACCGGTGTTAAAAACCCAAGTTCCCATCGGCGATTTAGCGATTAATCACGTTCAATTCGTCATTCTTGAGGAATTAGCCCCAAAAGACTAGAATTCTGAGCCATCATCTAGGATGCCCATTTCTCTATCTCTTTCTTCTTTGAGTTCTTTGACCATTTGCAAACCCGCGCCCACACAGAAGCCCAAGGCTGCCCCGGCACCGGCAAAATAACGTCCATAGATGATTTGATAGTTATAGGGATTTTTATAGTTGACTTGGCTGGGATTGCGTTCAATGCGGCTAATGCCATAACCGATACCTGCCCCGACTAAAGCGGTAACAAGGCCTGAAAATAGAACTAGACGAAAGTTCATGATCTTATCTCCCGATGGACTCTGACTTTAGATTATCGCTGAAAATTAGTTCCTGGCAAGCGATCGCAATAATTCGTTAAGTAGTCGTGCCAAATTAATTTCCCTTGAGATGTGTAATTAGGGTTTGCTGAATAAATCTAAAAACCTTGTTGGATAGGGTTTTTAGACTTGTTTTCCCTCAAAAAGTGCCGACCTTTGGAGTGATTGGGGGGAAAATTCCGGGACTTTTTCCCTGAAAATTAGGTAATTGACCCCCTG
>NZ_JAPZRB010000457.1:0-6146 GCF_027531105.1 Microcystis sp. LE18-22.4A | reverse complement strand
TGAGGGGGTCAATTACCTAATTTTCAGGGAAAAAGTCCCTGAATTTACCCCTGATCACTCCCATATCTGGTACTTTTTGAGGGGAAAAAAGTCCAAAAGTCTTATCCAACAAGGTTTTTAGATTTATTCAGCAAGCCCTATCTATTTCGATGTAGTTTCTCCCATACCAACGGCATTTGTAGGCTAATTGTCGGGTTATTTCTCCCCAGCTAACATCAGATATTGCCTGAGATAATTTCGGGTTTTTGACCATATTCTTGACGGCTAAATTCTCAACCACAATCGTTTGGTTTTCACGAACTAATTGAGTGGTTAGCTTATGTAAATGGTCTTTTCTACTATCGGTGATTTGAGCGTGAATTCTGGCTACTTTGATTCTCGCTTTTTCCCGATTTTTTGAGCCTTTCTGTTTTCGAGAAAGACTTTTTTGTGCCTTTCGCAACCTCCGATAATGTTTCTTAAAATGCTTAGGATTAGATACCTTGTCTCCATCGCTGGTAATTACTAGGCTACTAATTCCTAAGTCAATTCCGATGGCTTTATCAGTTGGGGGTAATGGCTGGATTGTTGGGTCATCAAATCTTATTGAAATATGCCAACGTCCAGAAGGATGCAATCTGACTGTTACTGTACTTGGGTCACAAGCTTCTGGTATTTGTCTTGACCATCGAATCGCTAAGGGTTCCGTGCATTTAGCTAAATAGATTTGTTTGTCTTTAAATTTAAAAGCAGATTTGGTAAATTCGGCACTTCCTCCTTGATGTTTTTTCTTAAAGTTGGGATACTTAGTACGACCAGCAAAGAAATTGGTAAAAGCTGTTTGTAGGTGTCTTAACCCTTGTTGTAAAGGAACACAGCTAACCCCATTCAAGAAGTCTAATTCTTCTTGTTTTTTCCACTCAGTCAACATCGAAGAAGTTTCAGTATATCCTACTCTTTCTTGTCTTTCGTACCATGCTTGTGTTCTGAGATGGAGTGCCTTATTGTAAACCAATCTTACACAGCCCAATGTGCGCCGCAATAGCGACTCTTGTTCGGGTGTGGGGTAAAATCGAAACGAATAGGCTTTTTCCATACCTCACATTTTAGCATATATTTCGTAAACGATGCTCATATTTAACAGTAAAGCCGTCGTAGAACGACGGGGTTTCAGACCCAAAATTTCCGATGAAAAGCACTGAACTCCAGAGATGGGTCATAGACCGCGATGATTGGGAAAAGCCCTCGGTGAGCGTGGGGCGAATAGTACGGCTCCTAGGAGCGAGGATAGAGTCCACTGTTTAGAGCTTAGGGATTATCTGTGAAAAACTGGCTTAATTAAGCTTGCACAGGCGTTTTGCGCCATGTTCGACCTTGAATAGTCGTGTGGAATTGCCAATTAGCTACGGTTTCTGGATAATCGCCCCGATAGTGACCGCCTCGGCTTTCTGCTCGTAATAAGGCACTTTCCAGAATTAAGTCGGCGATGTCTAGAAGATTTAACGTCTCGATCGCTATTCTTATTTCTAACTGCACCGAGGGACACAAAAATAATTGTCCTTTGTCGGGAAGAAGATTCTGGAGAAATTGGCCCATCTTTAAGGAATGTAACTGTTGTTTCCACTGTTGCACCCGTAGGATAGCAATTTCTAACTCATTTTGAAATCGGCAAATTCCCGCATTTTCCCACATTAAAATCGGTAATTCTCTCCGTACTTTTTGCCAGTCTTCCTGTTCTTCCTGCCAGTTTTCCGCAATTTCTAAGGGTTTTTCGGGTCTTTCCCCACGAAAGTTTTCTGGCTCTAGACCTATTTCAGCCAAACTTGCCGCAAAGACAATACATTCTAAGAGAGAATTACTGGCTAAACGATTGGCCCCGTGGACACCTGTACTAGCGGCTTCGCCGATCACATACAAACCGGGTAGGGAAGTGCGGGCGTTTAAATCTGTGGCCACTCCTCCCATCCAATAGTGAGCGGCGGGGGCGACTGGAATCACATCCTCAAGCACATTAATGCCCCATTTTTGACAGATGCGGATAATATTGGGGAAACGATAACGCAGACGCTCCGGTTCGATTGGTCTTAAATCTAGATATACTTTGGCATGGGCGGGATCGTCGGAGGTTTTTTGCAAATGGCTAAAAATCGCCCGACTCACCACATCCCGGGGGGCCAATTCTCCTGCCGGATGGTAATCGAAGGCAAAACGCCGCCCCTGAGCATCAATTAAATGCGCTCCTTCGCCGCGCACCGCTTCACTAATTAAAAACCGCGGCGCCCCCGGCACAGTCAAAGCGGTGGGGTGAAACTGAAAAAATTCCGGGTCGCGAATCACTGCCCCAGCACGCCAAGCCAGGGCGACTCCATCCCCGGTGCTAACGGCGGGATTAGTGGTTTGGGCGTAGACTTGACCGCCGCCTCCCGTAGCCAGAATGACTGCTTGCGCTCGCAGCCAACAGAGATGATCTTGATGGAGTAAACAAATACCTTGACAGCGTTGCCCTTCCGGGTCAAGCCAGAGTTTCAGCGCGATCGCTTGGGGAATAATGGTAATATTGGGGCGTTCGACCACTTTTTCCATCAGGGTACTGACGATCGCTCTCCCCGTGCGATCAGCCGCGTGCAGCACCCTGGCCTGGGAGTGGGCAGCCTCAAGAGTACGGGCTAAGTCGTCTCCGGAGCGATCAAAACTAACTCCTAACCGCAGCAAATCAGCGATCGCTTGGGGGGCTTTCTCGACTAAAAACTGCACGGCATAGCGATCGCATAAGCCTGCTCCAGCTTTCAGGGTATCTTCTAAATGGAAAACGGGGGCATCCTCAGGGGACGTGGCCGCCGCAATTCCTCCCTGCGCCCAATCACTAGCCCCAGTTTTTAAATCTTCTTTGGTAATTAAACCCACCTTTAAGTTAGGAGGTAAACACAGCGCGGCATACAATCCCGCCGCTCCCGATCCCACCACTAACACATCTTGATAACTCGGCAGTTGCGAGGAAACGACCATTGAGGGATGAATTGATAAATTCTATTCATTCTAGCATTCCATTTCTCTATAGCTCTGGCAAAAATCGCCAGTCTTTCCTTGGGGCAGTATGCCAGATTCTTTCTTTTGCCTCTTGCCTTCAGAAGCTGATCACTGAAAAAGGTGAGCGATCGCTCACCTAGGAATTTTTTTAAAACCGCCATTAACTGGATTTAGTAAACTCCGGGGTTAAAACGGTCATCACCCTCGATAAATTCTTTAGAAGGCTCAGTAACGGTAAATTTCTCCAGATTAGCCTGTAAACGCTCTTTTTGAGTGGCCGAGAGTCCGGGGATATTGAGGACATCTTCCACTTCTTCGTAGGGGGCGTTTTTGATGATTTTACCGGCTAAATTGGGATAGAACCCTCTCAAGTCCCGGAAATCGCGAATATCACTGTTATTGAGGTCGATTTTCGCCCCAAATTCTGTAGTTAGTTTGGCATCGGCCGCATTTAAGACCGCCACAGGAAGAGAGGGAAGGGCGATCGAGGTGAGATTGAGAGCTTGAGCGGGAACTTTGCCCCAAAAACTCCCGATAATCAAGGCAATTACCGCCAGCAGACGAAAAAGATTCTTCATTGCAGTTGTGGTCTCCTAAAACCAAGGCAAATTAACGATCAGGACAAGAAATTAAGCCGTCAGCCTTCAGCTTTCCGACTAGGCATAGGGTGGGGGATTGGGACTTACCACCGCAGCCTACCCATTAGCTGAACGCTGATAGCTAGTTAAAAAAGTTATATCATGCCATCTAGACCAGATCATAACCTAGTTTGCCGCCCTAGGGGAAGGGTTTTGGGTATTGGGGGATGGGGTTTTAGGGTTTTAGGGGTTTGATCACAAAGAACAAGTTGGTTAGGACAATCTAAATCGCTAAAATCAGGTTCTGGCAAGGATTTTCCTGCTGCCCCCTGCCATCTGCTCTAGTTGAATTTCCCTATTCCCCCATTCCCCTATCTCCCCACTTCCCCCATTTCCTCATTCCCCTATCCCCCAATCGAATTATTACAAATCCCTAAAATTATCCCTGACGAACAGCACTCCTATGGCATCATGGACTGTTGCTTGTCTTGAAATATCTATAAGGAAGACACAATTATGGCTCTCCAATTGGGTGATATCGTTCCAGATTTTACACAAGATTCTAGTGAAGGTCTGATTTCTTTTCATCAGTGGGTAGGAGATAGCTGGGTAGTGCTGTTCTCGCACCCGGCTGATTATACCCCCGTTTGTACCACGGAATTAGGTACGGTGGCTAGTCTTAAGTCAGAATTTGAGCGACGTAATGTGAAAGTGATCGCTTTGAGTGTCGATAGTGCCGAATCCCATCGGGGTTGGATTAATGACATCAACGAAACTCAAAACACTACCGTTAACTATCCGATTATCGCCGATGGCGATCGCAAAGTGTCGGATCTCTACGGCATGATTCACCCCAATTCCCTCAATAATCTGACGGTACGTTCGGTGTTTATCATCGATCCCAACAAAAAATTACGTTTAACCATTACCTATCCTGCCAGCACGGGACGCAATTTTAACGAGATCCTGCGCGTGATCGACTCCCTGCAGCTCACCGATAACTATCAAGTGGCTACCCCCGCTAACTGGACCGACGGCGGCGATTGTGTGGTGGTTCCCTCTATTCCCACTGAAGAAGCTCGTAGCAAATTCCCCAAAGGAGTTGAAGAAATCAAACCCTATCTACGCATGACTCCCCAACCTAATAAGTAATTAGTGATGGGTAATCAGTGAACCAGATACTGGAAAACTGACAATCCGAAAACCAAGAAATCGTCAGGGAGGGTTAGCCATCCGTTTTAACGGATGCTACCCCTGGCAACAGGGGATTTATCTCCCTCTATCATTTATTGGTTTGATTGTCAATATATTTTTTCATAGTTTCCCTAGATGTGTTACCGGCAGTAGTGCCGAAAAGCAATTTCTTGGCTGGGTTAAAGACAATTCATCGACATCTATCTTAACCATAAGTTAAATTAATATTTAACAAAAATCGGCTTAAGGCTAAAAAAACAATTAACATTATAGCTCCAAATGCTTAGTAGTGGTTAGTTTAGCTAGATTGTAGATCGATGAAATTATCTAGAGATCGAGCAAGGAGCGTCAAGAATTCCTGGTTAGATCTATAAGTAAATTTTATTTTAAGTTTATTTAAGACTGTCATTACTAATGCAAGGCTGAGTCAGGCAGATTTTCCCGTAGTATCAAAAATGAAACTCGCTCCAATCGTTCAATCTGACTACGAGCGAGAGGCAATTGTAGAGACTGCCGCTTTCACTAGCATTTAATTAAGAGGAACAACCGATGGCAACTTATAAAGTCACCCTAAAAACACCCGATGGCGATCAGACAATTGAGGTTCCCGATGATGAGTACATTCTCGATATAGCTGAAGAGCAAGGACTGGACTTACCTTATTCCTGCCGCGCAGGAGCTTGCTCCACCTGTGCAGGTAAACTTGAATCTGGTAGCGTTGATCAATCCGATCAATCCTTCTTAGATGACGATCAAATTGAAGCGGGTTATGTCCTCACCTGCGTCGCCTATCCTACCTCTGACTGTGTGATCCTCACCCACCAAGAAGAAGCTGCTTTGAAGTAATCTCTCTCCAGATCGTCAGAAAACTCCCGTTAAAGCCATGGCTTTAACGGGAGTTATTTTATGGCTCAAAAATTTTTTTCCCTAAACACTTGTGTGTTTTAGCTAAGGGTGCTATGATTGTTAATCGTGGAATTAATGGGTCGGTGCCCGAGTGGTTAATGGGGGCGGACTGTAAATCCGTTGGCTACGCCTACGCTGGTTCGAATCCGGCCCGGCCCACCACGATCAATGCCCGTGTAGCTCAGTGGTAGAGCACACCCTTGGTAAGGGTGAGGTCATGAGTTCAATCCTCATCACGGGCTTTCTCTTCCCTGCTCATTCTCAATAAACCGTTGAAGGATGAGATTAAGTAGGGTCTCCTGAATAAATCTAAAAACCTTGTTGGGTAAGACTTTTAGACTTTTTGTCAATCAAAAAGTACCAGATATGGGAGTGGTCGGGGGGAAAATCCCTGGACTTTTTCCCTGAAAATTAGGTAATTTACCCGATGAAAATGGGTAAAACCCCACACCCCACACCCCA
>NZ_JAPZRB010000389.1:0-11528 GCF_027531105.1 Microcystis sp. LE18-22.4A | reverse complement strand
GATTGGGGGGAAAATTCCGGGACTTTTTCCCTGAAAATTAGGTAGTTGACCACCTGAAAATCGATAAAACCCCACACCCCACACCCCACACCCCACACCCCACACCCTGCCACCACCGAAAAACTTTTTCAGCAAGCCCTACATAAATTTAGGTTCACAGCAGGAATTGACCATCAGCCACAGACAACCTGGCCCCTCCACTCGGTAATTAACCCACGCGATTGCTGCTGCTATTTCTAACATTTCATCTGGCATTTCATCAGGAGTGGGTAAGTGTAAATCCACTCGCATTATCCAATCACAAGATTCCTTTTTAGCCATGATTTTATAACTCCAGATAGAACATTTTTACTAACCAAGTACACGAGCGGGTATTTAACGGGATGGTCTGGGATTTTAGAAGCTCTATATCTGTCAGCACTTGATAAAAATTAACCCATTACTTTAATAATAATAAACGCTGGGGAGATAAAGTAACAGTCCAAGGCAAAGCTTGCTCCTTAATTTCTAACCATTTATCCTTATATAACTCTGCTTGGATATGAAAATCTCGGTCGTGGTTGGAGGGTTGATTAAGTTTCAGATAGAGAGTCACCCGATGGGGTCCTTCAATGGCATTAGCTAACCAACAGGGAAAAGTATTAATATCTCCTAAATCTCGACCAAAAATAATTTGATGGGCGCGAATTCCCGTATGAGCTAAATAGTCGGGAATCCCGGAGACGGTGTGTAATTTAACATCCCAATCAATGGCTTCCAATTGTTGATTATTAATGATTATAGCACGGGAAAAATTCTTACAGCCCGTAATTTTTGCCAAACTAACGCTATCTGGTCGCTCAAAAATTTTCTGTTTAGAATTATTAGCAATTGCCCGCCCTTTTTCCATAACTAATAAATTCTCACATATTCGATAGGCTTCATCCATATTGTGGGTAACAAAAATTGTCACGCCATCGTAATTACTTAAAGTTTTGATCATCTGACGTTCTAATTGAGCGCGTAGATGGGTATCAAGGGCAGAAAAAGGCTCATCTAATAATAAAGCTTCCGGACGACTAGCTAAAGCGCGAGCGATGGCGACCCGTTGTTGTTGTCCCCCCGATAATTGATGGGGATAACGGTTTTCCATGCCGGGTAACTGCACTAATTCTAATTGGTTGGCAATCTGCTGTTTAATAACTTTTTTAGATAAGTTTTTGGGGAGACTAAAAGCGATATTTTCTGCCACGGTGAGATGGGGAAAAAGGGCATAATTCTGCACCACAAAACCGATACGACGCTGACGACTGGGGAGATTAATTCCCTTTTCGGAATCGAAGAGAATGCGCCCATTTAAGACAATACGACCCCTTGAGGGCGTTTCCACACCAGCCAGCGATCGCAAAATCAGGCTTTTTCCCGACCCCGAAGCCCCTAATAGTCCTAGGGGCTGATTTTGGCAGTTAAAAGTTACCGAGAGGTTAAAACCGGGTAAAGATTTCTCTATATCGACAAATAAGCCTATTTTATCCCTATAATGCTGATTTTCAGCTTCTAAAAGGGCAAAATCGCGACCCTGCCAGGGTGGCAGCCAGTCCTCCATCTCGTTAGGTTTGCTTTCTCCCGGTCGTCCTAATTGCTGTTTACGTTGACTTTGCCAGAGATTAACGGCGATAATCCCCGATAGGGAGATTAATATGATAATAAACACCCATATCCAAGCCTCAGTCATCGCTCCTGCTTCCACAGCGAAGAAAATCGCCATCGGGATAGTTTGAGTTTGCCCCGGAATATTACCCGCTAACATCAAAGTCGCCCCAAATTCCCCCAAAGCGCGGGCAAAAGCTAGGGTTAATCCCGCTAATACTCCGGGGAAGGAGAGGGGCAAAAGTACGCGCCAGAATATTTTTCTCTCCGTCGCGCCCAGAGTGCGGGCAACCTGTAGGATGTTGGCATCCACCTGTTCAAAAGCCCCTAGGGTGGTTTTGTACATCAGGGGAAAAGCCACCACCGTCGCGGTGATAATGGCGGCATACCAAGTAAAAACGATGCGAAAGTTAAATAAGTCTAATAACTGTCCTAATGGTCCGTTTTTGCCGAATAGGAGCAGTAAAATGAAGCCTAGCACCGTCGGGGGCAAGATTAAGGGTGCGACGAAAACTCCCTCGATTAGGGATTTCCACCGTCCGCGATAGCCTAACATCCAATAAGCGGCGGCAATACCGAGAAAAAAGATGATTATCAGGGCAATGGTGGCGGTTTTCAGGGATATCCATAGGGGGGAAAAGTCTGGCATTGTTTATCTGGCTATTCCGAAGCCGAATTTTTCAAAAATGTTTTTAGCGGCTTTCCTGATGAGATATTGGGCGAAAGTCTTGGCAGCTTGCGGGTTTTTACTGGCTTTGATCACAGCTATCGGGTAAATAATCGGAGAATGGAGATTATTGGCAGCCGTAGCCACTACTTTTACCCGGTCGGAAATTTTGGCATCGGTGATGTAAACAATGCCAGCATCGGCGTTACCAGTTTCTACGGCGGCGAGAACATTACGGACGGAGTTGGCCAAGACCAGTTTTGGTCTTATTTGCTCTAAAATGCCGAGATTTTTCAGAACTTCTTCGCTGTACTGACCGACGGGAACGCTGCGCGGTTCACCCACGGCAATTCTTTGGACATTACTGTTAGTCAGGGAACGAAAATCGCTGATTTTTAGGGTGGAATTCTTGGGAACGATTAAAACTAGGCGATTAGTGAGCAGGTTTCTTCTGGTACTTCTATCGATTAAACCAGCTTTTGCTAAAGCGTCCATTTGCTTAGTGGCAGCCGAGAGGAAAACATCGGCCGGCGCACCTTGTGTAATTTGCTGTTGCAAAGCTCCCGACGCACCGAAGTTATAATTAACTTTAATGTTGCCATGGGCTTTTTCAAACCCCGGCTTGATTTCTTCTAGGGCATCTTTGAGACTAGCGGCGGCAGAAACTAGAATTGTCTGGGTTTGTGCAGTGGCGATAGTAGAGGAAAAAAGGTTTATGTCTGGAGATAATAAGCAACTAAGGGCAATTGAGCCGATAAAAGCCAGAAAATATCGTCTTTTCATCAAGATTGATAGCAAGCGATCGATATTTATATTTCTATCACAACCAATCCACCGCCCAAAATCTGCATCTAGGGTTTGCGGCAAAAAGTTTTTCTTGGGGAAGTGGGGTGTAGGGTGTAGGGTGTAGGGTGTGGGGTGTGGGGTGTGGGGAGAATAAATAGAAATAATCTCCTATCTCCTGTCTCCTGTCTCCTGTCTCCTGTCTTCTGTCTCCTGACTCCTGAATCCTAGAACTTAGGGAATCCTGTGAATTTTGAGGAAATTAGTGCCTTTAGTTTTCTGCATGGGAATTCCCGCCATAATCAGGATTTTATCGCCCGATTGCGCTAGATTTTTCTGAAGCAGAATTGATTCCGTTTGCTTTAACACATCCTCAAAGACGGACACCTGATGATCAAGAAGAATCGGGATCACACCCCAGACTAGATTGAGACGGTGATAGACTCGTTTATTGGGAGTCATGGCAATGACGGGAACCGAGGGACGTTCCTTAGAAGCCAGTAGCGAAGTGTAGCCAGAGGTGGTAAAAGTGACAATATAACGGAGATCAAGGGTTTGATCGATCGCCACTAAAGCCTCACTGAGAGCGTGAGTTTCATCGGACTGATTGGGGGGAGCATTATCAAACTTCACATCCGCTTCCACATCATGGGCGATTTTGGCCAACATAGCCACAGCTTTGACGGGAAAATCTCCCACTGCTGATTCCCCCGATAACATCACCGCATCGGTTCCATCGATAATCGCATTAGCCACATCACTAGCCTCGGCCCGAGTCGGTCGGGGATTGTTAATCATGCTTTCTAACATCTGGGTGGCAGTGATGACGGGAATGGTTTTCATGTTGCAGAGTTTGATAATGCGTTTTTGCAACATGGGGACTTTTTCGGGACTTAATTCTACCCCCAAATCGCCCCGGGCCACCATAATTCCGTCACATTCCTCGATAATTGACTCTAAATTTTCGATCGCTTGCGGTTTTTCAATTTTAGCCATCACTGGCATATCCGCATGATTTCTCTCGGCTAAAAATGCCTTAATCGCCTTGATATCTTCTCCTTTACGAACAAAACTGAGGGAAACCCAATCAACCCCCTGAGAAAGACCAAATTCTAGGTCTTGTTTGTCTTTTTCGGTCATGGAAGGTAAGCGCAAATTGAGACGGGGTAGATTGACTCCCTTGCGACTTTTGAGAATTCCTCCCTCCAACACTTGACATTTTAGGTCTTTTCCGTTAATTTCAACGATTTTTAGCTCTAATAAGCCATCATCAAGGAGAATTTGCTCACCTAACTTGGCTTCCTCGGCCAGATAGGGATAATCGATCGAAACGGTGTTCGCTTCTCCCCGATACTCATCCATGGGTACAAGGGTGAGATAATCGCCGTCGTTGATGGTAATGGAACCATTGGGGAGATTACCAACGCGAATTTTCGGCCCTTGTAAATCTTGCAGGAGAGTGATAGGATTGTCTAATTCTTGAGAAATTTGCCGTAAAAGGGTAACAACTCTCGCATGATCTTCGTAGCTACCGTGGGAAAAGTTTAGCCGCGCTACATTCATCCCCGCACCGATCATCTGCTTGAGGACTTCTGGCGAATTACTCGCAGGGCCGATCGTGGCTACGATCTTAGTTCTATGGGTAATAATTGACATGGAACCCTTACTAATCAATCTTGGGACGATTACATGATATTCACTTTAGGTTAACTAAAAGTGAAGTGGAAAACAAATTAAGCTTTTGCACAGAGTTGCCATCGCTCCGGGTCCTTTCCTGACTGCTCAGGAATCAGCCCAGCGGCAACGGTTGGGATCTTTAAGGTAGGATAAACTAATAACCATCTCCGCTCGTTTAGATTTCGTTATGACCAACACATTAGACGATAAAGCCATAGTCAAGGACTATTTTAACGCCACAGGATTCGATCGCTGGCGCCGGATTTATGGGGATGGCGAAGTTAACAAAGTACAAAAAGATATTCGCATCGGTCATCAACAGACGCTCGATACCGTTATCGGTTGGTTAGAAAGTGATGACAATTTGCCCAATCTCTCGATCTGTGATGCCGGTTGTGGAGTCGGTAGTCTTAGTATTCCCCTCGCTCAAGCGGGCGCAACTATTTTCGCCAGTGATATTTCTGAGAAAATGGTGACAGAAGCCAAGGAAAGAGCAGCCAAAGAGTTAGCAGATACCAGTAAACTCACCTTTGCCGTTCAAGATTTAGAAGCATTAACCGGCCAATATCACACGGTCATCTGTCTTGATGTTCTCATTCACTATCCCACAGAAGAAGCATTAGGAATGATTAAACACCTGGGAGCCCTAGCTCAATCCCGTTTAATCCTCAGTTTTGCCCCTAAAACCTGTTTATTAACCATTCTCAAGAAAATTGGTCAATTTTTCCCCGGTCCGAGTAAAACCACTCGCGCCTATCAACACAAGGAAAAAACTATTGTCGCCGCTCTCAACGAAAATGGCTTTAAAATTGAACGGACGAGTATGACTAGCACTCGTTTCTATTTTTCCCGTATCCTCGAAGCTGTCCGCAGTGAATAAATAATGGCAGTCACCACCAGCAAATTAATCGAGTGGAAACAGCAAAAACGCGCGATTGTCACCCTCACAGCTTGGGATTATCCGATCGCTCGACTGCTCGATCAAGCAGGAATTGATATTATCTTGGTAGGTGATTCCTTGGCTATGACCGCTTTGGGCTATCCTACCACTTTACCGATCACCCTAGAGGCGATGATTCACCACGCGGCGGCCGTGTCTCGTGGGGTAAAACAAGCTTTAGTTGTCTGTGATTTGCCTTTTCTCAGCTATCAGGAAAGTGTCAGTCAGGCAATTCACTCCGCCGGAAGGATGTTAAAGGAAGCGGGAGTGCAAGGGGTAAAATTAGAGGGAGGTTATCCCGCTATGATCGAGACTATTAGCCGTTTAACCGAGATAGGCATCCCTGTTATGGGTCATATCGGATTAACTCCCCAGTCAGTCCATCGGTTAGGATACCGTCAGCAGGGAAAAACTCCATCGGATGCACAAAGATTAATCGAGGAAGCTTTAGCCTTGGAGAAAGCGGGAGTATTTGCCCTGGTTTTGGAACATATTCCCGCCAATTTAGCCGCTACTATTACCGATAAATTGACTATCCCGACGATTGGTATCGGTGCGGGGGAAGATTGTGATGGTCAGGTGTTGGTAACGGCGGATATCCTAGGATTAACCGAAAAAGCTCCCCCTTTTGCCAAAGTTTATGCTAATTTAAGCGAAGCAATTACAAAAGCAGTGGTGGAATTTGCCAAGGATGTGAGGGGAAATGAATAGCGGCGAAAAAGCTACCTTTGGGGCCGGCTGTTTTTGGAAAACCGAGGACGCATTTCGGCGTTTACCTGGTGTTTTAGCGACTTCTGTGGGTTATATGGGGGGAAATTTCCCCAATCCTAGTTATCTCGATGTGTTATCGCGAATTACCGGTCATGCGGAAGTGGCACAAATTGCCTATAATCCCCAAGAGATAAGCTACGAGGCGTTATTAGCCGTTTTTTGGTCAATTCATGATCCGACTCAGTTAAATCGCCAAGGACCGGACCGGGGAGAACAATATCGATCGATTATTTTTTATCACACCCCGGAACAAAAGTTAATCGCCACTGCTGGCAAGCGTCAACTACAACTATCGGGAAAGTTTCAGCAAGATATCGTTACTTTTATCGAACCCGCAGGAGATTATTATCTGGCCGATCAGTCCCATCAACAGTATTTGGAGAAAAAACAGGCTCGATCGGTCGCGGATTTCCAGAAGAAAATATAAATACAGGTTCGGGGTATAATGTAAAGTTGCTTTCGCAGGAGATCAGGAAAAATGCCCGAGGCGGTCGGAGTCATTCAAACGTTGGGTTTTCCCCCCGTTTTAGCGGCGGCGGATGCCATGGTTAAAGGGGGACGAGTCACCCTAGTTTATTTTGATCTAGCGGAAAGGGGCGAATTTTTGGTGGCGATTCGCGGTCCGATTTCCGAGGTTAAACCAGCAGTAGAGGCAGGATTAGCGGCGGCGATGACCGCTTTTGGTGGTAATGTGGTCAGTCATTACATCGTACCGAATCCTCCAGAAAATGTCCTGGCAGTTTTACCAGTGCAGCATACGCCTAAGTCAGACCGTTTTCGCAGTTAATTTCCCTAGCGATTTACCCCAAACTAGACTATAGTTAAAGACTGGAAAATAGATTGGATTCTATCAATTAAACTTATCTGATTTTTGTTATTAGGAGTTAATTTATGACAGCCCAACCCGCGGTGGGATCGATCGAGACCAAAGGTTTCCCCGGTATTCTAGCGGCCGCCGATGCGATGGTAAAAGCAGGACGGATCACGATTGTTGGTTATTTAAGGGCAGGAAGCGCCCGTTTTACCCTCAATATTCGTGGGGATGTACAGGAGGTAAAAACCGCTATGGCTGCCGGCATTGAAGCCGTCAATAAAACCGAGGGGGCAGCTTTAGAAACCTGGGTAATTATTCCCCGTCCTCATGATAACGTGGTGGCTATTTTACCGATCGATTATAGCGAGGCAGTGGAACCTTTTCGCGCTGCTGCCGACGGTGCGATCGCACCGATTCGTCGTTAATATTCAAGGTCAATTTTTTGTTACTGGTTGGAACTTGTCTAGTTCCAACTTAGTTTTTGATGATGATTTAAGTTTTAGTCAGAAAACCGAATTTGATCATTGCTGCAACAGTTGCACCGATAACAGTGACTATCAAAGCCCATATTTGAGCCGTTGCCGTTTCTTTCAAGTCTTTGACATCTTCTTTGATTTGGGAAACTTCGGTCTCTATTTTCGGCAATACTTCTAGTTTTGTTTCGATTCCCTTCAGGTTTCTGACATCCTCTTTGAGTTGGGAAACTTCGGCCTCTATTTTCGGTAAGACTTCTAGTTTTGTTTCGATTCGCTCTAACCGATTGTCAAGTTTAGCGAGAATATCTTTTAAGTCAGTTTCAATGATCATAGGGTTACTCATGGGGAGATTCCTAGATTTTTATGGCTTTGTTTATCGTCAGGTTTGGGAATCGCCGTCTGTTTTACGGCGGCGAGGATGTCAGGTCTTACTCGACTCGATTAGAGCGCTAGTCAACCCTTCTAGGGTGTATTCTTGCGCCTCGATATCAACACGACCAAATAACTCTTGACAGGTTTTTGAAGTTTGCGGACCGATAGAAGCCAGACAAACTTTTTCTAATAGGGAATTAACCGATAATTCTGCCGTTTCTTGCAGCAATAACCGATAAAAATTCTGGACGGTTTTGGAACTAGCAAAGGTGACTATATCGACTTTCCCATCTCGAAACGCTTCCCAGATGCCACTATCCATGCGTGCCGGACATCCGGAATAATATGCGGCCACTTCCGTCACCTGACCAGCTTTGGCCGTTAATTCCTTAACTAATATGTCTCTGCCTCCCGTTTCCACGCGAGGAAAGAGGAATTTTTGCCCCCTAATCGGGTCGGGAAACTCGTTTACCAAAGCATCAGCGACAAAATCCCCCGGGATAAAATCCGCTTTTAATCCCCGTGAGTGCAAAACTTGGCTGGTTTTTTTGCCCACCACGGCGATTTTTATGGTTGCTAAAGCCCTAGCATCTTTTCCCCAAAATGTCAAGCGATCAAAGAAAAAATTAACAGCATTGGCAGAAGTTAAAATCAGCCAATCAAACTCTTGTAACTGAGCGATGGCATCGTCTAAACCTTGCCAACGGTCGGGGGGACGAATCTCTAAAGCGGGCATTTCCAGAACTTCTGCGCCTTGATTTTGCAAAATTTCGCTAAATTGACTCGTTTGCTCGGCGGCACGGGTAATAACAATAGTTTTACCTCCTAGGGGTGGGGGAGAGGACATAATCGCCAGATCCACAACTTGACCAATGACCATAATAGAGGGTGAGAGGGACACCCCGGCGGTTTGAGCGAGAATATTTTCTAAAGTGCCGCGCCAAATTTGTTGATCCTTGCGTCCCGCCTGGCGGATAATAGCGATCGAGTCGTGAATATTCCGCCCATTTTGGCATAATTTCTCGATAATTTGCCCTAAAGACTGACCGGCCATCAATAGCACCAGCGTATCAATTTTAGCTAAAGCTGACCAATCGAGAGACTGGGGATCGTGAGCGCTCAAGACCGCAAAACAGCGACTAATATCCTTTTCGGTCAGGGGAATTCCGGCCAATAAAGGAGCGGCCAAAGCGGAGGAAATTCCAGTTATCAGTTCAAAATCACAGCCAGCCTGCTTTAGGGCCAACATTTCAGGATATACTCGCCCAAAAACCCCCGGATCACCACTTTTGAGCCGAATAACTCGTTTTCCCTCTTGACAATAATTAACCAATATCCGATTAATCTGATTTTGCTCGGCGCCGGGTTGTCCTCCCCGTTTGCCCACATCGACTAAAACACAGGTTTTCGGCACGAGGGAGAAGATTTGACTATCCACTAGGGCATCATACAGCAAAACCTCGGCCGTGGCTAAAATTGCTCGCGCTTGCAGGGTGAGAAAACTGCTCTGACCGATTCCCGCACCGAGAAGATAAACTTTACCCCGGGGATAGACGACTCCTGACATAATCGCAAATTTGGGTTTAATCTTGAATTTAGCACTGGAGAAGAAACAAATTACTAACGCAACAAGGGCAGCAGTAAAGTGACGAAATAATATACTAGGGGAGCGGTGAAGACATAACTATCAGTGCGATCAAGTATACCACCGTGACCGGGGATTAACTGCCCGGAATCCTTGACCCCGGCATCGCGTTTCATCATCGATTCGGTCAAATCGCCCAATAAACTGACAATACCAATTAATAAGCCCAAAATTAAGCCCGTCAGCTGCCAATAGGGCCAATCTAAATACCAAGCACCCAACTCGGCCACCGCTATACTGCCTAAAATGCCAAAAAAGGAACCTTCCACGGTTTTTTTAGGACTAATCAGCGATAAACTGGTTTTACCTAACCATTTTCCCATGATATAAGCTCCGATATCGGCGGCCCAAATGCAACCGAAAGCTAGAAAAGTCACCGTCAAAGCGGCCGGGAATAATTTCGGTTCCATCCACGATTCTGGCCAATATCCCATCAGGGGTAAGTTACTGGCCATAGCCACCGGACCACTTTCAGGAGAAAAACCGACCCGTAAACGAATCCAATAACTAGGTAAGTAACCACCATAAAACAGACCGAGAATTGAGGTGGAAATGTCGGCAATTGTCGCCATTTTGGGCTGAAAGAGCAGATAAAAACAAATTAACGCCCCAGCGAGGGGAAACATGGCATCGGTGAGGGGGGCTGCCATAGTTGCCGTCAGTAGTAATAATTGCGAAACTACGAGAGTGGTTTTAGCGGCCGGTTCAATGCCTTTAGCGCGAACTAAGCGAAAATACTCCAATTGTCCCAAAAAGACGATAACACCGATGCCGAGGGTGAAATACCAACCCCCAACGATAATAATTCCCAGTGCGAAGGCAATAGCAAAAATGGCGCTGACAATGCGTGGCCAAGGCATGGTTAATCCAGAGAAGTTAGGCGGCATTGTCATAATTATATAGATTAAGAAAACTTTATGGAAGGTTATCCCCAATTAAAGTTTATCGCCACTCAGGATGAACATGGGATCAACGGCGGCAAAAACTTGGTGAATACCCCTAGTTTCTAGGCGATTTACTGCCGCTTGGACAATCTCGATATTACGCGCCTGTAAATTAGAAAAGCCTTCGGAAAATTGATAGAGGGTTTCTAAATTATTGGCCGTAGCCACGATGCGGCCGTTGGGTTTCAGGTGTTGCCACACTTCTTGCAGAACCGATTTAATCGGTTTGCCGCCCTCGATACAGACGCGATCGGGTGCTAGGGATATATTGGGCAGACAATCGGGCGCGCTGCCTTCAAAAACTGTAACATTTTTTACCCCGAAGCGATCGCAATTACGGCGGATTAAACTGGCCACTTCTTCATCCCTTTCAATGGCAATAATCGGACTATTGGGGCATAATAAGCCAATTTCAACGGGAATAGTGCCAGTTCCCGCCCCGATATCCCAGAAAACCCCCCCATCACCTAACCTCAAAGCGGAAATCATCAATAATCTCACCTCGCGTTTACTCAAGGGAATCCCGGGCAAACGTTCAAACAATTCATCGGGAATACCGGGGGTTTTATATAACCAAGTCATGGGGAATCAATTATTGAGAAGCTTCACTACCAAGCATTATTATATAAATTTGTCCAAGTTTCTTTATTAAGTAAACAGGGACTTTTCTAGTGGGACTTAGGCGTTTTCGGTCAGCAAAAAAGGCTCAAACCATTACGGGACAAAGGGTTAACCTCGATTGATGATTTTCCTTGATCTATCTGGGTTTCAGCGATTTTGGGCTTCTCGAAGTAAATCCCAAGCGGGGAT
>NZ_JAPZRB010000605.1:0-1520 GCF_027531105.1 Microcystis sp. LE18-22.4A | reverse complement strand
AATAATCGACTGCGCTCTTAACTTAATGTCCCCTTTTAATACCGCTTTTCTCCGTTTTGGACACCAGACAAAGTGATAGTTAAGTAGTGTTACCGAATGAGGATTTCTTCTATAATCTTCCATCTACCCTTGACAAATATTGTATTTCCAACCTAGCCTATATACAGGAGGTAAGTCAAGATGTACGGAGTTCAAGAAGTTCTCATCCATACAGACAGCGAGATAAGGGCTGTCTTAGAGTTTGTCTGTGAAGAAGCTAACAAGCTGGCTAATTGTGGTATTTATTATTGTCGGCAAATGCTTTTTAAGGCAGGGCGATATATCGGTAAATATGACCTTGATTCTCAGTTGAAAAATCACCCTCATTTTCGAGCCATGCGGTCATGTTGCGCTCAACAATTGCTCCATGATGTTGCTGAATCTTTTTCTTCCTATAAAGGGCTTTTAGGTCTCTGGAATAAAGGGCAATTACCTAATAAGCCTAGACCACCTAAATATCGAAAGAAAGGGGGGATGGCAGTAGTAACCTATACGGCAAGATATGTGAAGTTAACCGAAAAAGGG
The DNA here is from genome assembly GCF_027531105.1 of Microcystis sp. LE18-22.4A. Lineage (NCBI taxonomy): Bacteria > Bacillati > Cyanobacteriota > Cyanophyceae > Chroococcales > Microcystaceae > Microcystis > Microcystis sp. LE18-22.4A. The sequence continues at coordinate 956 of NZ_JAPZRB010000605.1, read as the reverse complement.
TTAAGGTTTTCGTTGGGGGAGCAGCTAAAAGCTTGGTTCGGGATTGATAGTTTTTATCTGCCAATGCCGTCTAATTTGAGGTTTGAAGACATTAAAGAGTTTCGGATCGTTCCTAGAAATCTTAGTTTTTATCTTGAGTGTGTTTATAAGCAACCCGATCAAGAGAAAGTTAAGCCTAATAACAATGTACTAGGAATAGATCACGGATTGGGTAACTGGTTAACCTGCGTTTCTAACACGGGAAAGTCTTTTATCTTTGACGGAAAAAAGGCTAAGTCTCAAAATCAATGGTATAACAAGCGAGTTGCTCAAATTAAGACTGGTAAGCCGCAGGGTTACTGGGATGATGAATTAGCTAAAATAACCGAAAGGCGTAACCGACAGATGAGAGACGCTACCAATAAAGCTGCTCGTTTTATTATCAATTGGTGTCTCGGCCATGACATTTCTACTGTCGTTTTTGGAGGGAATCAGCGACAAAAAGACTCGATTGAGTTAGGAAAGAAAGTTAATCAGGAATTTGTTAGTATTCCCACAGCGAAGCTTAAAAATCGCATTGGTCAATTGTGTGAAAAGTACGGGATTAAATTCGTTGAGACTGAGGAAAGCTACACCTCAAAGGCTTCTTTTTTAGATGGTGATTCGCTACCTAAATTCGGTGAGAAACCCGAAGGGTGGCAGTCATCAGGTAAAAGAATTAAAAGAGGTTTGTTTAAAGCTTTTAGTGGTCAATTAATTAATGCTGATTGCAACGGTGCGGCCAATATCATTAAAAAAGTAGCCACACAGCTAGGGGTTTCTCTAGATAAGGTGGGTAGGGCATCTTTGACAGTGCCACAACGATATAAATTGGATAGCCTTTCTAAAATATATCGTAATCGAATAGAAGCGCGGTTTCAACCCGCTTCTATTCACCGATTAGAATCCCCGTCTTTTTAAAGCGGGGAGATGTCAAA
>NZ_JAPZRB010000239.1:0-2408 GCF_027531105.1 Microcystis sp. LE18-22.4A | reverse complement strand
GTCGAGGGAATCAACAATAAACTTAAACTAATAAAACGGAGAGGCTATGGCTTTAGAAACTTTCGGAATTTTTGGGTTAGAAGTATGTTATCTTGGCATCTTGTCTGTTGATTTAGCATAAAGGGTAACGAAGAGCCGCTTATTTCCATACATCATATTAGGGACATTACAGAGAGGATATTTTCGATTAAAAACCAAAATATTGTTTGCATTGATTAAGTAAGGATTAATATTTTTGGCTTTTATTAAAAGCGGCTCACTGGTTATAGTCTGATAGTCGAATAGATATTTTTCATTAGCTTCAAAACTAGCAAATCCAATAATCACACAATGAACCGCAGCATTACCTTTAGCTTCATTACTCCATTTGAAAGTTCTATGAGCAAAATGAATACTGATATTAAATTCGTTTATTAAAACATTCCATAAGATAGATGATTGTTCCCCTTGAGAAATAGAATTAGTCGCCACTAATCCCACCTTAATTTTTGTGCTTTGAATAAATTGAGCAGATTTATAAAACCATGCTGATACATAATCCATAACCCCTGATCCAATGATTTTATCAAGAACTAGCTTTAAGTCTTCTTTTTGATCAAAATTTTGATAATGATGCCCCACAAAAGGAGGATTCCCTAAAATAAAATTGAGCTTTTCTTTTGATACAATTTCCTCCCAATCAATCCGTAAGGCATTTCCATGAACAATCTTTGCCGCTTTTTTCAATGGCAAACGCACAAAATATTGACCAAAAGTATTACTAACTTTAATATTCATCTGATGATCAATTAACCACATTGCCACCTCAGCCACCCTCACCGCAAACTCATCGTATTCAATACCAGCAAACTGATTGACATCCACCTGAATAATGGTACTAATATCTATTACTAACTGCCCCGTTTTATCTAACTCCTGTAATACCAAAATCTCTAAATCTCGTAACTCACGATAGGTAATAATTAAAAAATTGCCGCAACCACAGGCAGGATCAAGAAAATATAAATTAGCAATCTTTTTGTGAAATTCTAGTAATTTATTGCGATGGCCTTTAACCTTCTCAAATTCTCTGTGTAAATCATCTAAAAATAATGGTTTAATCACCTTTTGAATATTTTTCTCGGAGGTATAATGCGCCCCTAAATTGCGTCGTTCTTTTGGATTCATTACCGCTTGAAACATAGAGCCAAAAATAGCAGGGGAAATTTTTCCCCAATCAAAAGCACAAGCTTCTAATAGCATGACTCTCATCTTGCTATCAAAAGCCGCCAAAGGTAACGACTCCTCAAATAATTTGCCATTTATGTAGGGAAATTGAGTTAAATTCTCATCGAGATTTTTTAATCTTTTGTCTCCTGGTGTATTCAAAACCTGAAAAATAGAAGCAATGTGCATCGCCAAATCACTGCCATCTTCTTTGGTATGTAGATCGATATATTCCCAGAAAATACCCTTATTAAAAATACCCGTATCATCGGCAAATAAACAAAATAATAAACGCACTAGATAAACTTCCAAATTATGCCCTATATAACCAATTTCTTTGAGGCAATCATGAAGTTTTCCCATTAACTCGGATGCTTGAATATTAACGGGGTCTTCGTCTTTATAAACTCGCTTTTCGTAACCAGCAATAAAATCAAATAAATGAACGTTATCAACAAAATTACTTAATTCAAATTCCCATTGATTGCCCGAATCTAAATCATATAATTTAAACCGTTGAAAATCCGAGACTAAAATATAACGCGGTAACTCATGTTCCTTTAAATTGGGAAAATAATCCTTAGCCTGTTGTGTGGCTTTTTCTAAATCTTTTCCTTTCGATTTATGCTCAACTAAAATCGTTCCTTTCCATAACAAATCAATAAAACCCTGTTTATTATCTGCTTTTTTTATCGGTTGCTCAAAACTAGCTACCCTACGCCGTGAAATGCCAAAGACATGAAAAAACTCATTCCAAAAAGATTGAGATTCTGCTTTTTCTGAAGTCTCTCCTTGCCACTCTTTTTGAAAAGCGATGGCGCGATTTTTTATTTCATTCCAACTTAAAGGCATAGTTTTAACTCCTTATCTTTCGCCGGTTTGCTCAAAGATACTAGAAAATGGTGTAGGGAGCCAGATGCAGTCAGTAAGGGATACAGATAAGTAGCTGGTTATAATTAAATTGAAGATAAATTTTAGGTTCGATCCCCCCTGCCCCCCTTGATAAGGGGGGTGCCGATAGGCGGGGGGATCTCCCCTTAATAAGGGGGGTGCCGATAGGCGGTAGGGCTGTTTCATTCTCCCATCAGAATATCAAAAGTAAAAGCGATCACTGTCAGGTAAAATGAGAAGTGAACGCGAACTTTTGAAAGATATGTTGAGCTTAATAGAAAAACTAAAACAAGTCAAGGACTTTCGGAAAG
>NZ_JAPZRB010000342.1:0-4742 GCF_027531105.1 Microcystis sp. LE18-22.4A | reverse complement strand
CAATTGTCTATCTTTTGGTATTAACCTGTTTGTGCCTTAAGTCCTTCCCTGTATGGATTTCAGCTACTTTTGAGCGTAGGCGCTCTCATCGAATTTTATTTTAAGTTAATTATTTGCATAACAATTCCCGAAGAGCCATTTTATCTAGGACGGGAAATCGCTAAAGTCATGGGACACCAAGAAATGTTATGGTTAGAACGTCCTAGTCGCCGTTTCACGGAAAAACCCGATGATCTGATCACCGCACTACATTTAAAACCCACAGACCTAGTGGCAGATATCGGCGCGGGGACAGGTTATTTGAGTTTTCCTATGGCGAATTTAGTAGAACAAGTTTTCGCCGTCGATGTGCAACCGGAAATGTTAGGGGCAATTGATTTTTTAGCCGAGGAAAATCAAGTGAAGAATATAACCACAATTCTCGCCACAGAAACCGATCCCAAATTGCCTATAAATGCGATCGATTTAGCTTTAATGGTCGATGCTTATCACGAGTTTTCCTCTCCCCGCGAGATGATGGAGAATCTGGTCAAATCCTTAAAACCCGATGGTAGGGTGGTATTAGTAGAATACCGTCGTGAAAATCCCCTGATTCCCATCAAGGCCCTTCATAAAATGACCCGCAGACAGGTAGAAAAAGAAATGGCCGCTATCGGTTTACTGCCAGAAGAAATCATCGAGACTTTGCCCCAACAACATTTAATGATTTTCCAGAAAACAAATTCAAATTAGCAAGTTAACCTAAGCTAATCCGCGGGACTGTCTTTTTGGATTAACACCTCACCAGCGATTAAACGTTGGGCTGCCGACAGTAAAACATCCTCAATATAGGGCTTGACAAAATAACCTTTTGCCCCTTTAGCAGCGGCGAGATGCTGCATTTTTTGCGACCCTCGCGAGGTAATCATCGCTACTGGTATCCTCTGAAGTTGTTCATCCTTTTGCAGACGAGAGAGCAATTCTAACCCATTCAGGCGAGGCATTTCGAGATCGCAGAGAATCAGATCACAAGCTAATCCAGCCCGTAATTTTTCCCATGCTTCTAAACCGTCTCGGGCCTTTTCAATGCGATAACCAGCTTTAACCAAAGAAATCGCTAACATTTCCCGCGCCGTTACCGAATCATCGACAATCAAGACCCGAGGAGTCGATTGTGCAAAGAAATTAGCGGGATTACTGTCAATAATCGTTGCATCGGGGGATAAAGACCGATTACGAGTCGCTTTAATACTATTAGCTAGTAACACTTCCCCCGCAATCATTCTTTGAGCCGCCGAGAGTAAATCTCTTTCCGTGTAGGGCTTGGTAAAATAACCACTAGCTCCTAATGTCGCCGCCACCTGACGATGACGTTCCGCTCCTCGGGAAGTCAATAAAGCCACGGGAATCGACGCTAATCGGGGGTCTTTTTGCAAATTATACAGTAATTCTAGGCCATTCATGCGGGGCATCTCGATATCGCAGAAAACGATATCACAGGGCAAACCGCCGCGTAATTTTTCCCAAGCTTCTTGACCATCCCGGGCCTGTTCCACACGATAACCGGCTTTACTAAAGCTTAAAGAGAGCAATCCCCGGACAGTAATCGAATCATCGACAATCAGAACCATAGCCCCCGATTTTTGGCTAGTTTCCACCGCTACGGGGGGGGCAGGTTGGCGCCAAAGAACACCGTTATCGGTACGCAGACGACCCCTGGCGATGTCGATTAACTCTAACACATCGCCGATCGGCATCACCGTACCATCGCCCAAAACCGTCGCCCCAGCAATCCCAGCCGTTTTCGGAATCGGTCCTTCGATCTGTTTGATGACGATTTCCAGTTCACCGATCACTTGATCCACCTGTACTGCGAGGAGATTATTACCACCGCGCAGGATCACGATCGAAAAAGAGTCTTGCTCCTGTTTGCCAGTATAAAAACTACCGCGACTTAGTTGCCGATTGTAGGAAAGCAATTCGCTCAAGGGTTGGAAGGGTAGTAAAGTATTTTGCCAGACAACGCAGCGCCGTCCCTCCCGATCCATTTGGATATCGCTGGACCGGAAATTTTTCATATCTTCCACTCCGTCCATGGAGAACCCGATGCGCGCATGATTACTAACACAACAGAGGGCCTTACAGATACTCAGGGTTAGGGGTAAACGGATGGTAAAAGTGCTTCCTTTGCCCAGTACCGAGTCAATAGTAACGGTCCCGCGCACATCGATTAAACTGGTCTGCACCACATCTAAACCCACCCCACGACCAGCAAAATCATCGGCCTGATCTTTGGTACTAAAACCGGGGTGAAAGAGGAGTTTATAGACTTCTTGGGGACTGAGGTGTTCAGCTTCCTGATCGCCGATCAGGCCTTTTTCGATCGCCTTGCGTTTCACCTGATCAGCATCAATACCGGCCCCATCATCACCAACGGTGATCACGGTTTGATTCCCCTGTAGGAATGCCCGGACAGAGATGGTCCCGAGGGCAGGTTTCCCTTTGGCCATGCGTTCTTGGGGTGATTCAATGCCGTGGGTGATCGCATTGTTGACCAGATGGGTCATGGGACTATTGAGATGTTCGAGGATCATCTTATCGATGAGAACATCACCCCCTTCCACTTTTAATTTGGCTTGTTTATCGAGTTTCAGGGAAATATCGCGAATTGCCCGGGGTAGGCGATCGGCGGCTTGACTAAAGGGAACCATGCGCGATTTGGTCATCCCTTCCTGTAGTTGGGTGGTGGCCTGTCGCAGACTGCGCGTCACCTGATCGGTTTCATCGACGACAAATTGAAGATCAGAGGCCGATTCTCGCACTCGTACGATCAATTCGATCATCTCTTGGGATAATAAATGGAAATCGGTAAAACGGTCGATCTCTAGGGCATCTAGTTCGCCGGCCATGGCCGAATCCCCCTGATTTTCTCCCTGAACTCTACCGTAACCGATGGCACCACCGGAATTGCGACTAGCCAGTAAAGCCCCTTCTAGGAGGCTTCTTTCATAGAGATCCTGCATCCGACTGCCCACATCACCCAGATGTTGGACGCAGGTTAGCAAATTATCTAAAAAGAGACGCAGGCGATCCTGTTCCTCTTCAAGGCGATTGCGTTTAACCACCAGTTCCCCGATCAGATTGCTGAGGTTATCCAATTGTTTGATCGGCACCCGCATCGTCTGTTCAAAAGCTTTACTGACAAGGGGACGCAGGTTTTTTGACCCGACTGGCGGACTGACACTGGCCGCCGGATTTGCTGCCATCACCTGATTGGTTTCTTCGAGGAGTTTTTCTAAATCCTTGAATTCATCCTCTAGGAGGCTTTCTGGGGCAATTTCCAGTGATTCTAACCCTGTCAGAGGTTCCACCGCGGCCACCCAGTCCACTGCTGGGGATTCCCAGAGGAAGGCCTCTAGGGATTCAAAGATGTCTGGTAGTGGCGGTTGCGCCGGTGGCGTGGGTTTTTCCAGAAAAGCTTCTAAGTCTTCGGGGCTGTCGTAAAAATTGGGGTTGCCGATAGCTATAATTGCTTCTGAGTCCAGAACCACCGCATTTTCTAGCAGCAGAGATTCGAGATCATCCCCATCTTCCGGTTCTAACTTGGGAGCCGGTCCGGGGTTAGAATAAAGATCATTAGTGGCGGATTCTTCCCAATTGATACTATCGCCAAAAAGTTCCTCTAGAGCCTCGTCACCGTCGGCGTCTTTGTCTTCTAAACTCTCTAACAGCTGTTCGAGATCCTCGTTAAAGAGATGATCCGAGTCGGGTTTCATCATGATTTGCTTCCTGCCAAGTCTTCCTTTTTGGTCAACCAATACGCTCTCTCTAGCTTCAGATTACCCAGAATTTTACTCGATAACTCTATCCACTAGCAATTTTTTTATGGCTAATCAAACTCTTGGACTCGATCGACAATTTTATTCCTATTATCAATCTATCTGTCTGCGAGAATCTCCTATTTTAGCTCAATTACGTCAAGAAACTGCCTCTCAACCCCTGGCAGTCATGCAGATTGCCCCCGAACAAGGTCAGTTTATGGCTTTTTTGGTACAGGCGATCGGGGCGAAAAAAACCCTAGAAATAGGGGTTTTTACCGGTTATAGTTCTCTAGTGGTAGCCTTAGCTTTACCCCCAGAAGGCAAGCTGATCGCCTGTGATCTAAGGGAAGAATATACCAGTATAGCCCGCCGTTATTGGCAGCAGGCCGGTGTCGCCGATAAAATCGATTTAAGAATTGCCCCGGCCCTGGAGACTTTAGATCAATTAATCGCCGGGGGAGAAAGTAATAGTTTTGATTTTGTCTTTATCGATGCCGATAAAAGTAATTATGATCCCTACTACGAACGGGCGTTACAATTGGTCAGAAGCGGCGGAATTATCGCCATCGATAATGTTTTTTGGTCGGGACGAGTAGCGGCGGCCGATAGCACCGATAATCGCACCAAAATTATCCGTTCACTTAATGCCAAAATTCAGCAGGATGAACGGGTAAATATCAGTATTATTCCTATTGGTGATGGTTTGACCCTGGCCATGAAAAAGTGAAGAAGTGGGGGAGAGTGGAAAAGCTTTTGCTCTTAACAATCAGGGTCGATTTTTGTTGTCTAAATTTAGTTAAGTAGGGTTAGCTGAATAAATCTAAAAACCTTGTTGGGTAAGACTTTTAGACTTTTTGTCAATCAAAAAGTACCAGATATGGGAGTGGTCGGGGGGAAAATTCCGGGACTTTTTCCCTGAAAATTAGGTAATTTACCCGATGA
>NZ_JAPZRB010000582.1:0-5320 GCF_027531105.1 Microcystis sp. LE18-22.4A | reverse complement strand
GTCAGTCTGTAGAGCGACCATAAGACCAGAACAGAGTAAATCTGTTAAGGCAGGTGCGAAAAATCCTTCGGGAAAGAAGCAGAAACCTAAATCGTGAGGTTTGGGAATCACCGTCCGTTTACGGCGGTGAGGATGTCAATTAAAGTCCATCTGTCTAACCAATCACTGTACCAAACCGAGAGTTAGACTAATAATATCATTCAAGGTTGATGATAACGGTTCAGTGCAATCGCCCATCGACTCGGTCTGGGTTGACGCAACCTATCTTCAATAGGCTAGGTTGACGGCCAACGGTTGACCCGCTATCAGTTCTTCCAGCCTGTAAATTTAAAATAAGCAGTTGGTCAAAGCAGATCAATTACCGGTAAAACATTAAGGAAGGTAAATTTTCTTTGTGGGGGGAGGGCAATGTCCAAGCTTTTGCCAACACTTCCAGATGGCAAGGTCTGTGATTTCATAGACCAGAAAACCCGTAATGATACGCCCGAAGAATATGTTCGCCAGAACATCGAGCGTCGATTGGTGCTGGAATTGGGCTATTTGCCAGAACAGATCGAGGTTGAGTATCCAATTAAGCAGGGTAGTAAGACTGTTCGAGTGGATCTGGCTATTTTCCGTGAGGGGGATCAACACAATCAGGAAAATATTTGGATCATTATTGAGTGCAAAAAAGACTCAGTACCACCCTCAGCCAGTAAAGACGGAGTTGAGCAGCTTCGGTCATACATGGCGACTTGTGATAACTCTGAGTGGGGGATGTGGACAAATGGTAGGAAAAAGACCGTCTTGCGTCGAATTAGGACAGAGGAAGGCATTGAGTATGAAGAGCCTAATGATATTCCTTCTAAGAATGGTAATGTTGAGGAAGTTGATCGCCCAACTCGTGAGTCACTAAAGAATGCAGTTGGTGATAATTTACTGTTTTCTTTTAAGATTTGCCACGATCATATTTATGTAACGGATGGGCTACAAAAACAACCTGCTTTTTTTGAGCTTTTAAAGGTTATTTTTTGCAAGATTCATGATGAGCGTAATTTTCCTAATCCTTTAGAATTTTATGCAACAGCGAAAGAGAAAAAGAGTAATGATGGTCGGTTAACTGTTTTTAATCGCATTAGCAAGATTTTTAGCGCAGTTAAAAAGCAATACCCTGCTATTTTTGATGCTAATGATGAAATTAAACTTCAACCTCGTTCTTTAGCTTATATTATCGGTGAGCTTCAACGCTATAGCTTTCTGAGTACAAATATTGATGTTAAAGGGAAAGCCTATGAAGAACTGGTTGGCGCAAATTTAAGGGGCGATCGTGGTGAATTTTTCACACCTCGAAATGTGCAAAAAATGACTATTCGTATGCTGGAGCCGAAAGTCACTGATAAGATTCTTGATCAATCCTGTGGCACAGGTGGCTTTTTGGTAATTGCAATGAATGAGGTAATCAAAAAGTTAGAACAATTAGCAGGAGTAACTAGCCAATCGGATATTTGGATGCGAAATGCACTCAATTCTAAAATTCAAGAAACAGCTAAAATTAATTTCTTTGGAATTGATATTAATCCAGATTTAGTCAAAGCGACCAAGATGAATATGGTGATGAACAATGACGGCTCTGGAAATATTCTTAGACAAGATTCTCTGTTACATCCTCATCAATGGGAAGATAGTTTTCGGAAGCAATTTGCCACGGCTTTAGCTATCGATCCAAAAACTTTACGCAGTGAGAAAGATCTGGGTCATTTTGATGTAATTGCAACCAATCCACCTTTTGGTTCAAAGCTACCAATTAGGGATGAAGAAACCTTAAAGCAATATCAGCTTGCCTATGTTTGGAAAGAAACTGAGTCTGGTTGGGAACCGACAGAACAACTTCAGGGTTCTGCATCACCTGAGATCTTGTTTATTGAACGATGCTGGCAATTTTTGAAACCAGGGGGACGGATGGGAATCGTTTTACCTGATGCAATTTTGGGCGCTCCTGGATTGATTTATGTGCGTTATTGGTTAATTAAGCATTGCCGAATTGTTGCTTCGATTGACCTACATCCTGATACTTTTCAGCCTCACAATGGGACGCAAACTTCGGTTTTGATTCTTCAGAAAAAGACTGAAAAGGAAATCGTTCAAGGAACAATGTCTGATTATGAAATCTTTATGGCACAGGTGAAGGCGATCGGACATGACAAACGGGGTAACATCACCTACAGACGTAATGAGGAAGGGGAAGAGATACTGGTTCCAACTAATCCAGAGTCAATCCCTTTGATCGAGCGAACGGCAACGGGTGAAGGTGTGGCTAGACCGCTACCTCGTCAAAAGGTTGAGGATGATGATACGGATTTGGTAGCTAATGAGTTTATTGAGTGGAAGAAAAAGGTGGTACTAGGATGGTAACTTACGCTTTTAAATCTGATTACACGCCAGAGATACCTGATGATGAGTCGGAGAAACTATCGACGACGATCAAACTCAGTGAAGTCCTGGCTGCTGGTGTGCGTCTAGAGGCTTCTGCTTTTAGCATTGAGGCTCATAATGCAGTTACAGCTTTGACAAATAGTGGTTTACCTCTCATCCCACTTTATGGCAAGGAAGGTCTTTGTCAGGAAGCTCATAATGCTTTTCGCTTCAAGCGAATTTATGTAGATGCTGAACATGGCATTCCTTTTCTTTCCAGTTCTGACATTATTAGTTTGCGTCCAAGAATAGAAAATTATTTGAGTCGTAAATATACACAAAATCTATCTAAACTCTTAATTCAAAAGTGGGATATTTTAATTTCTTGTTCAGGAACTGTTGGTAATGTTAGTTTGGCGTGTGAAACACTAGCAGGGAAAGCTCTTTCACAACACGCTATTCGACTTCGGGCAACTGATCCTGATCTAGCAGGTTTTATAGCAGCTTTTCTTCGTAGTCGATATGGTCGTCCTCAGCTTACTCAGGCTACCTATGGCTCAGTTATTGTTCACATTGAACCAGAGCATTTAGAACGAGTTTTAATTCCCGATTTGCCGCCGATTCGCCGGATTGAAATTGGTCGCTTGATGTGTAAAGCGGGAGAACTGCGTGATGAAGCAAATCATTTGTTAGATGAAGCCGATCGCCTTCTCCATGAACGTTTAAACCTACCCTATCTCAAAGATATTGCTCTGCGTGGTAGTGCATCTTTTACGACTACGATCAAAGCTTCTCAACTCATGGGACGATTAGAAGCAAGTTTTCACAATCCCGAAGCGATCGCTGCTGAAAAACAACTAGCTCAGTTACCTGTTGAAATTACTAAAATTGGCGATCAGCGAATTACTAAAGAAGTTAGAGCAATTACAAAGTTTAGAGAACGCACTTATGTTGACAAAGGTGGTATTCCTATGCTTAGTAGTAAACAACTTTTTCAAGTCGATCCAATTGATGTTAAAAAATTAGCAAAAGGCGCACATACAAAAGACCTGCCTGAAATTCAGCTTGAAGAAAATATGATTGCTGTTACCTGCTCAGGCACAATTGGGCGAGTACAAATCATTCCTAAGTACATGGAAAACTGGACAGCTAATCAACACGCTAATCGTTTGTTAGCTTCAGATGATATTAATGCTGGATATCTCTATGCTTGGTTAGCTTCAGATTACGGATACAGTCTCATGACTCGTCATGCTTATGGTTCAGTGATTCTTGAATTTGACAGATTTATGCTTGCTTCTGTCCATATTCCATTACCTGAACCAAAGATTAGAAATGAAATTGGCGATCTAGTTCTCAAAGCTAACCAACTACGCGATCAAGCTTGGCGCAGTGAACAAGAAGCGATCTCGAAATTAGAAAAACTGATTTCTTCTAAATCAAATACACCTATGAATAATCAAACACCTATCGAAAGCTTCTCTTTCGCAAATATTAAATTTGACTATAATGCAGAACCAATCTGGGAATTAGCCGCCCGACTTTCTGCCAAAATCCCCAATGAAGAATGGGCAAAACTACCAAAAGACTTAGCCCAAAACTTTGACCATTATCAACAGCAACAGGATAGTTAGTGAGAGTCGTTTTCGCCGATACAGGTTATTGGGTTGCCCTACTTAACCCTAGGGATAATTTGCACAAAAAAGCTGTTCAGCTATCAAAAACATTGCATCCCGTCTACATCGTTACCAGTGAAGCCGTCCTCATCGAAGTTTTAAACGACTTCTCTAAACGTGGTGAGTATTTCCGTGACTTAGCCATAGAGCTAACTCAAAATTTGCGTTCTAACCCCAATGTTCGTATTGTTCCCCAAACCAGTGAGCAATTTGAACAAGGATTAAGACTATATCAACAGCGTAAAGACAAAGCATGGAGTCATACAGATTGCGTATCTTTCAAAATAATGGAAGAAAATGGAATCAGAGAAGCACTCGCTTATGACAAACATTTTGCCCAAGCAGGATTCACCGCTCTGATGCGGAATTGTCGGGTATGAGTTCGGAAGTAACGCCCGATTTTAGCAGAGAGTTTCGCCTTAAAAATCCCAACTTAGTAGATTTAGAAAAATGAGATGCAGCCTTCGTTTAACTGAATATATCGGATAAGCTAAACGGCGCTTAACCTGCATGATCCAACAGCTATAACCCTTTTGGAGTCTATATCGGTGATCCGAAGTAAAAGCCGTTTAGCTTATAATCAAAGACAGGTCATTGAACGTTAAAGAAATACCGTGAACATCAGCCTAGATCTACCTTCAGAGCTAGAGAATGAGTTATCTACAAAATCCTCCTAAAACAGGGCTGGAGCTAGTTGCTTATTGGGAAAGCGTTGGGTTTATTGGCTCCCGACCTGATATTATCGATAGTTAGGAGCAGTCAAGCAAATTGCGCCATGAAGCTGAAACCCGTGAGCAGGCTTAGGTAGGGTTTGCTGAATAAATCTAAAAACCTTGTTGGATAAGGCTTTTAGACTTTTTCTCCCTGAAAAAGTGCCTACCATTGGAGTGATTGGGGGGAAAATTTAGGGATTTTTTCCCTGAAAATTAGGTAATTGACCACCTGAAAATGGGTAAAACCCCACACCCCCCACCCCCCACCCCCCCCCCCGGCCCCCCCAAAAAATTTTTAAGACGCCCCAAAGTAAAAATTTAACTACTGGGTTAGGATTGGCACTCATGCAGGGGGCAAAAGGCATGAGTTAGTTGGGGGCTGCTGAAAAAGTTTTTCGGGGGGGCAGGGTGTGGGGTGTGGGGTGTGGGGTGTGGGGTTTTACCCATTTTCAGGTGGTCAATTACCTAATTTTCAGGGAAAAAATCCCTAAATTTTCCCCCCAAACACTCCAATGGTAGGCACTTTTTCAGGGAAAAAAA
>NZ_JAPZRB010000607.1:0-10340 GCF_027531105.1 Microcystis sp. LE18-22.4A | reverse complement strand
AGTCAGGAGTTTCGGGCTTTGTTGCCATTGTTTTTTGTACCAAGCCATGTACTACAAGAAGGATAATGCAAGGTTTTTGAAAGTCCCAATCCTATTTTCTTGCACTAACATCGGACTTTAACAGGTCAAAAGCCTTATTTTAAAAGGGTTTTACCATTATTCAGCAAACCCTAAGTAGCCTATACTCAAGGGATTCAGTCTTAAATGCGATCACATTGATCGCTCCTTCCCGGAGCTTGACATAAATCCCGCAATAATGTTATAATGAGGGACTGGCTTAAGCCAAAGACAGCAGGTGCGAAACAGCTTAAATACCCTGCCGAGGTCAAAGCGAGAAAACAGCAGCCAAAAAGACTAAAGAGAGATATTTTCTATCTTGGTCGTGCCTGAACTGGATTCTCTCCACTCAACCCCGGCGCTACAAGGGGTTATTTTTGCGCCTGTCTGTGGACCGGTCCCCCGCATACAGGAGGTGAACAAGGGATGGGGAGAAGCAGAGAAAGCAAGGGAGTAATTCTAGAAGAATTAAAAACCTCCCTGAGGGAAGCTCAATTAACGATGGTCATCGACTATCAAGGTTTAACCGTCGCCGAAATCAGCAATCTACGCCGCAAATTGCGCCCCACGGGAACGATTTGTAAAGTCACCAAAAATACTTTGATGGGCTTGGCGATCGCTGAAGATAGTGGCTGGGAACCGATGAAAAGCCTTTTATCGGGAACATCCGCCTTTCTGCTCGTAAAAGAGGATATCGGTGGAGCTTTCAAGGCCTATCAAGAGTTCAAAAAAGAAAGCAAAAAAACCGAATTGCGCGGCGGTGTCCTCAAAGAAGGGACCAAAGGTCAACTGTTGACGGAAGATCAGATCAAAGCGATCGCCGATTTACCGTCGAAAGAACAGTTAATCGCTCAGGCCGCTGGAGCAATCAACGCCATTGCCACCAAACTGGCCCGCAGCATCAACGAAGTTCCCGCATCTTTGGCCCGTGCCGTCGATGCCGTGGCCCGTCAAGAAGAAAAAGAAGCGGCTTAACACCGCACCAATCAATCACTTAAAACAATTAGGAGTCTAACCCATGTCTGCTGTAGCTGAAATCTTAGAAAAACTCAAAACTCTTACCCTCTTAGAAGCTGCGGAATTAGTCAAAGGTATCGAAGAAACCTTTGGAGTTAGCGCCGCCGCTCCGGCCGGTGGCATAATTATGGCTGCCCCCGGGGCTGCTCCTGCGGCCGCCGCTGAAGCTGTGGAAGAACAAACCGAATTTAACGTCGTTCTTGAAGAAGTTCCCGCCGACAAGAAAATTGCTATCCTCAAGGTAGTGCGCGAATTGACTGGTTTAGGACTCAAAGAAGCGAAAGACCTAGTAGAAGCCGCTCCCAAAGCGGTTAAAGAAGGCACCAACAAAGATGATGCCGCCGCCGTCAAGAAAAAACTGGAAGATGCCGGGGCAAAAGTTAGCGTTAAATAGATCGCCACTGATTCTGGGGATGTAGATTACATCCCCAGACAAGCCGAAAAGCTCATTTCCTGATACTATAGGATTGTCATAGCAATCTTGTAGGATGTCCAACCATGGAAAGCGTCGCTTACATCTTGGTTTTAACTATGGCCTTGGCGGTAATTTTCTTCGCCATCGCCTTCCGGGAACCTCCCCGGATTCAAAAGTAAATTTCTTAACTCCGTTTAACTTAATAATTTTCTTCCCTGAGCCGCCCGCTTGTCAAAAGCAGGTTAGCGGCTCTGGTTTTCGTATTTAAAGGCTTAAATTAAAGGTTCCCCTCACCGAGCGCCTCCTATGCAGTGTCCTAATTGTCAGCATACCGATAGTCGCGTTTTAGAGTCCCGTTCCTCCGAAAACGGTCAGAGCATTCGTCGTCGTCGTGAATGCTTACAGTGTAAATATCGCTTCACCACCTACGAGCGCATCGAATTCGTGCCGATCACGGTGATTAAAAAAGATGGTAAACGGGAATCTTTTGATCGCTGCAAACTGCTGCGCGGTATCGTCCGCGCCTGCGAAAAAACCGGCATTCCCCCCTCAAGATTAGAGGCGATCGTCAATGATATCGAATCCCGTCTGCAGCAAGACTCAAAACGGGAGGTAACAAGTCAGGAGATCGGTCAATTAGTCTTGGAATACCTCCGGCAAGAATCGGAAGTGGCCTATGTGCGCTTTGCTTCGGTTTACGGCAATTTTCAGGGAATTAGAGACTTTATCGCCGCTTTAGCGCTGCTGCAATCCTCCGAAATCGAACGCGCTCATCCTTCTTGGTCTCAAGTGGAAGAAGCCAGCGTGATCACCTCATCTTAAATAGGCTTTGCGGCAAAAAGTTTTTCCTGGGGGCAGGGTGTGGCCCCCCCAACCCCCCCGACATCGGGGGGGCAGGTGGGGTGTAGGGTTTTACCCATTTTCAGGGGGTCAATTACCTAATTTTCAGGGAAAAAGTCCTGAAATTTTCCCCCCGATCACTCCAATAGGCGGTACTTTTGGATTTCAAAAAGGTCTAAAAGTCTTATCGAACAATGTTTTTAGATTTATTCAGCCAACCCTAAATAGTCGCCGATTCAGTTATAATTAGGATCCCTTGTGCTATTTAAAGCCCAAGCTCTGGTTAGATTCTTAAGAGTCATTCTTGAGGCGGATTGCCTGCAAGAAAGCCGGATGCGGCAGTTCATCCCCTAGGCCCTGCCTAGGAACTAAATTGGGAGGCATCTCCTTTATTTAGAAACTGTACATCACATAGGAGGAAAAACCTACGGAAATTCCGAGGCCCAAACAACGTACATGACCACCCAAAAAACCGCAAACAAAAACATAGGCTTTACCCATGAAGATTTTGCCGCCCTTCTAGACAAATACGATTATCATTTCAGTCCGGGAGATGTTGTCGCCGGGACTGTTTTCAGCATGGAACCCCGGGGAGCGCTCATCGATATCGGTGCTAAAACCGCCGCTTTTATCCCCGTGCAGGAGATGTCGATCAACCGCGTCGATAATCCCGAAGAAGTTTTACAACCTAACGAAACCAGGGAATTTTTCATCCTTACCGACGAGAATGAAGATGGACAGCTAACCCTGTCGATCCGTCGCATCGAATATATGCGCGCTTGGGAACGGGTGCGTCAATTGCAAAAAGAAGATGCTACCGTGCGCTCGAATGTTTTTGCCACTAACCGTGGTGGGGCATTAGTCAGGATTGAAGGTCTCCGTGGCTTTATCCCCGGTTCTCACATTAGCACCAGAGAGGCGAAAGAGGATTTAGTTGGTCAGGAATTGCCCTTAAAGTTTTTAGAAGTGGATGAGGATCGCAACCGTCTGGTTTTAAGTCATCGTCGCGCTTTAGTGGAACGCAAGATGAACGGTTTAGCCGTGGGACAGGTGGTAATCGGTTCCGTGCGCGGAATCAAGCCCTACGGTGCTTTCATCGATATCGGTGGAGTCAGTGGTTTACTGCATATTTCCGAAATCTCTCACGATCACATCGACACCCCCCACACGGTTTTCAATGTCAATGATGAGTTAAAAGTGATGATTATCGATCTCGATGCCGAAAGAGGTCGCATTTCCCTCTCGACTAAACAATTAGAACCCGAACCGGGAGATATGCTGAAAAATCGCCCGTTAGTGTTTGAAAAAGCGGAAGAAATGGCGATTAAATACCGAGAAAAACGTCTAGCGGAAGCGGAAGGCCGCACTGTCTCGGAAGTAGTCGCAGAAATCGAAGTTCCTCCCGCCTTGGAGGAGGAAGATTTAGTTCTCGCTGCCACCGAGGAGTAGGTCAGTTATCAGTTATCAGTCGTCAGTTATCAGATTTGAGTTTTAAGTGTACAGTATTAAATAAAAGGTTTCCTACTGTCTTTTCACTGATTACTGTTTACTGATCACTGATCACTGAAACGTCTCCCAACCGCTCATTTAATTTAAATCCTAAAAACCGACACTGTTGGCAACTCCTGTAATTCCGGTCATCTCCTCACTACTGTTGGCATCGAGGAAACGATCCAAGTGATCAAAAGTGGTTCCGTAGGTAATAGTGTTATCGTCGTATCCTTTCAGACTGACGGTATGTTGATTAAAAGCTTGGTGGAGATGGGGTAAACCGATGAGATAACTGTAGGTAGTTGCTCCGATGGCTAAATCCCTACCCATTTCTTTAGTAGCCGACTCTAAACGAAAAGCGGCGTTGACCGTATCGCCGATCGCCGTATAATCTGGATGTTCACCGCTGCCAGTATTGCCCACCATGGCATAACCAGTATTCACTCCCGCACCGATGCGTAATTTAAAGGGTAAGGGATATTCTTCGCTTAAGGCGCGGGTCATCCTGTATATTTGCGTAATTGCTTGAAAAATTTGCAAGATATCGTCTTGATTGACTTCCTGTTGGCCGTGAAACCAGATGGCCATGATCGCATCACCAATATATTTATCTACCCAACTGCCGGAACTGCGGATAATACTCCCGGCATGGCGAAACCAATTGCCAATCAGAGAAGAAAGCACTTTTTCGTCTAATTGCCTCGTTAAAGCCGTAAAATTTCGTATATCCACCACCATCACCGATGTTAAGCGACGTTCATGGAGGGCGAAGGTGGGGGTATCCCATTCTAAATTGCGCGGTTGCTTGCCTATATTAGTGGGAGTAGGACGATAGAACTGCACTTCGGTTTTGCCAAAGGTGATCCGATCTTTGTCATGGATAGTCACGGGAATGGCTACCCTTCTGCCATTAACAAAAGTTCCATTGCGACTACCGAGATCGATCAGATAAAAATCTCCTGTTTCCGTGGATTGTAAAATAGCGTGATTGCGAGAGATACAGTGATCTTTAATCACGATATCGTTGTCTTTGCCCCGTCCGATTGTCCAGTAAGGTCTCCCCACGAGAGGGAAAAAACGCTGTCCCTTCTCGGTATGGAGTAGTAAATAAGGATGTTGTCCTAGTATATCCACGGGTAGATCAGCAGCAATAGATAGATGGCAGTAACTACATATCATATAGCGAATATTCCGCAGCTCTTCAGATGTTTGGCTCTTCGGTTTGTGTTATGCAATGGACGGGGGTTATAAGGGATGGAACCCTTATATAGAAAGGCATTTAGCGATTTTTGTCAATTGTTTTTGCTCTAGAGCGAACTAATCAATTAAGTCTCTTACCAGATAAGGATTTAGTCGATTTATGCCACCCTATTGAACCATACCAAACCAAGTAACGAAGAACCGGAAAACCCTTAGGCCAGAGAAGCGGTAATCCAAAATAAACCATCGACTAAAATTGTACTCAATACGGCTCCGCTAAATGCCCACCAATGGCATACCCGTTTTTGCAAAGGATAGATACCGATCGCTAGGAGCAGGTTGAGCAGCACAATCGCCCAACTGATGCCCCAGGGGGTCTGAATTTGGGCCAAGGCGTTATGAAATATCGGCGATACTAGGTTGGGAGCTAGTTCCACGGTCATTAATTGTCGCCAGTAGGGAATTAGTCCCGTTAGATAGAAATATACATCGGTGATGGCGGTTCCTAACAAAGAACCAAGATAGAAAAGATTGCCCACTTTGCGGCGACCTTTGCATAATCCCCAGAGAACAAAGGGCAGCCCGATCGCTTCCATGGGAATATGGATCAAGGGTTCCCAACGCCACCAACCCCAGTATAGAGAACCTGCTAACCAACTCCAACTAAAGCCCAAAAGTAAATCTCCCCAAAGACTGATTTTTGCTTGTTTGAGCAGCCAAATCCCTAACCCCACCCAGAAAACGGTTAAACCTAGGCTAATTTCGGGATAGTAGCGCACTAGGGGCGCTTGCAGGAACACGGGGACTGATACCAGAAATGCTGCTGTCCAAAAGACGGATTGACATTTTTCCCAGTTAGGGACTAGGGGTTTCAGGCGATCGGGATTGCTGGGGACTAGGGTAGAGTTGAGCAAAGGATTTCAGAATTGTTACAAAACTTCACTTATATTAAGATACATCATTCTCTCTCTACTATATCCCCCCTAGGGGGATTTGGGGAAATTTAAAAATTGTTTTTGGCAATGCGCTATCCTGTTAAAATCGAAACGACAGCAGCGATCGAGGAGTGCAAAAAATATGGCAGCGGGCCATGAAGAAAATCCGAGAATGCCCCTAGATAAAGTTATTTTTGTCATTGCTTGCGTCTATCTAGGTTGGGTGGTGGCATGGCTAATCAGTCAAAAAAATGCGCCTGTCTCTCAAAATGGCACGATTTCCCAGGAAGAGCAAAAATTTATCGCCTATCTGCAATCATCCCTGGCTATTATCGATCGCCAAGGTCAAACTTCATCCCCCGATCCTGATCCTGATCCCCAAAATAACCCTTCTCCGGTAGCCAGGGTTCCACCACCACCCCCCGCTAATTTACCGGTTAATAATACTCCCCAGATCATAGAAAGAATTTACGTTCCCGTTTATCCCCAAACCCCTGAAACTGCTGCCAAAATTGCCCCGGTTACACCCGCAAATCCCGACATTTCCGCGCCACCATTACCGGCTGCCCCCCAAGTGAATCGGCCGTTGGCAGCGGTTATTCCCACTAATAATCAGGTGAAAAATACCCTGGTGGGGGTGATGGATTTAGGCGATCGATCTTCAGCTTTATTTGATAATAAGGGGATAACTATGCGTATTTCTCCGGGGGAATTTATCAACGGTTGGACTTTAGTGGAAGTTGGTAGTCAACAGGTTATTTTGTCTCGCAACGGGCAAACGAAAGTCTTAGAAGTGGGACAATCTTTTTAGGGTGAACTACCCGCTGGGCGAGATTGTCGGGGCTTCTGAACTCACGGGGGAATGCCTGAAGATAGACTTACGCCCACCTGGCGGATTTGGTATGATAGAGACAATTAGAACAGGTTTGAGAACTAGGAAAAAATCTATCAATCTCCATCAATAAAACACCTGATTGACAAACATCTTGTTAACGAAGAAAATAAACTGTAGCGGTAATAATACTCAGAATTACCACAGTCCAGCGCAGATAACTAGGAGAGATAATTCTAGCTAGTTTTCCCCCCAATAAACCCCCAATTAAAGAACCAATTGCTACCACTATCGCCGCCGACCAATATACCTGATTAGAAAAGAGAAAAAACCAAGATGCCGCCACGTTAACCACCAAAGAAAGCAACTGTTTTAAAGCATTTAATCTCGTGAGATTATCCTTGAGAAATAAGCCCAAAATTGCCAACTTGATCACACCTAAACCCGCTCCAAAATAACCACCATAAATTGAAGCGAGAGCGATGGGTAAAAACGCCCAAATTTCCGGTATATTGCCCTTTTTGTCCCCCTGTCGCCGCTGCAAACAAGAGCGTAAAGTATCTTGAAAAGCCAATAAAGCCGCCGCTAAAAGAATCAGAAAAGGAATCAGTCGGTCAAACACTTGATCGCTGCTATTTAACAGCAAAATACCACCGATAATGCCGCCAATAACTGCCGATGGTAGCAATAACTGAATCCGTTTTTGTTGCCCGTGCAGGTCTTTTTTTTGGGCGAGAGTTGCCCCCAGATAACCCGGGCATAAAGCGACGGTATTAGTCACATTTGCCATTACCGGTGGGATACCCACCGCCATCAGCGTCGGAAAAGTAATCAGACTACCGCCACCGGCAAGAGCATTAATTAAGCCGGCAGCCACGGCAGCGATTACTAGGAAGCCATACTGAATAGGCGTGAGCATTTAGGCGTTAGGGATAGTAATTAGGGCTAAATCAATTTTTTCCTCGTCAACTTGCTTAATTTCGGCTTTAATTCCTGGTCCAAAATATCTTTCGATTTTTTCCTGTTTTGCCAGCCACTTTTCTAGGGGTAAAAGGGGCGATTCAAATTCTAGGGTGAGACAATAGGCGGAATCAACAGCAGTTTCACGAATTGCCACTAAAGTCGGTCTTTCCTCGTCCGTGGGGCTTAATCCCAGCTTTTCTAGGGCTTCATCCAGATGCACTTCCTGTCCGTAGCGATAGCGGGTGACATCGTTGCGAAGTTTGGTTTGGGTGACAGTAGCCTGTTGTTGGCGCAATTGCAAGATTTCGGGGCTAGTGGGTTGACTGAAGGGTATAGGTTTGATTTCTGAAGCTTTTAGGGCTAAACCTCCCAATAATAACGGTAATCCGTAGAAAAACCCCGCTAAATTGACCGTGGCGTTACCTTGGGCATAACCGATAATCCCGATAACCGTTAAAATACTGCCTAAAATTAAGCCAAAGTATGATAGTCTAATTTTCCTGAGCATGAAATAATTTTTTTCTTGAGTACGCTAATCCTTTAGAGATTATACAACTCCAAAGAATCTTTTTTGCAGATGGGCAGTGGGGAGATTTTTCAGTTATTAGCTACTGAAGGCAATTAGTGTCTATTACCTATTGCCGATGTACTCGCAATTTCTCAATTAATTGAGATAATTTCTGGTCAGAAGCGGCAGTAATAAAGTCTAATTTAAACTTTTGTCCCTGACTGAGATATTCTGCATAACTAGACCGAAGAAAAGGACGAAACTTTTCATTATCAGCAATATAAACTTCAAAAAAAGCCACCAATAAAGCTCCCGCATAATTCTCGATTAAATTTTGATCGGGTAAAGTGATATTGACCACAGACTCGAGGGTTTTTTGCATTCCTGCATCCAATTCTGTAAAATTTACATGAGCTTGTCCCTCCACCATGGCCAGATATTTATCCGGCGTTTTTAACCAAGTAAAAGGAATCGCCTGTTCAAAAATCGGATTAGCTGCTGGGTCATAACTTCCTGAACCCAAGAGGACAGGAATCGAGATTTTACTTAAACCTTTTTCCCCAAAAATACTGCGGTTAACGGGATTAGCCGCAAAGACAGCCGTGACTCGTTCATCGCGAAAATTATAGACCTGTCTAGGCAATTCTAGGGCGCGACATTCCAGTAAAATAGCGATATTAATCCCGGAGTAAGGACGATGACAATCTTGGGCGAGATTATCAAAATCAATTTGTGCGCCAGCAACAGCTAGAGATGTATAACCCCCAAAGGAATGACCCGCTACTCCCACATTAGTTAGGTTAAGTTTACCTTGAAATTGACTAGCATTTCGTCTGGCTAATTCATCGATGACAAAGCTAATATCTTTGGGTCGATTAATAAACTCATTGCCATCAAAAATATTGCGATAATACCCCCCTAACATTCCTTGTAGGTATTGGGTATCACTGCCGGGGTGTTGCGGTGCCGCTACTAAAAATCCGTAGGAAGCTAGATGTTCAATTGCTTGGGCATAATCTTCTGGTCGCGAGGCTAATCCGTGGGAAAAAATAATTACAGGTGTTTTGCCTTCTCGGAAAGTTTGCGGGATATAAACATTCACATATAAACTGCGATTGCGACTGCTATCGGTTAGGTTCCAAACTTCTTTTTTTACCTGAAAGCTACCGCGCTGACGCAAATCGGGTAAACTGGCATAATTAATCGCTGGTTTAACGGCAGCGGCTTCCTCGGCTGTCCAGAGGCGCATATCTTTGATAAATATTTCCGCCACATAAACCGCATAATCGATGGTTTTAGCTAATCCGAGGATTTCTTCCCCCTGTAACTGTATATTATTGGGGAATTTTTTCAGGACATTTAAAAGGGTTAATCCTCCCGGATCGAAAGCGGCACTAACAATCGCACCCCGCAGGGCATATTTACCATTAATTCCCCCTTCAATGGTGATGCCTTTGCCCAAACGAGAGAGCATATCAGCACCCATCACACTATTAAAAAAACGAGATAGTAAAACAGGATCGATGTCAATTTTTGTTAATAAAGCCTCACGAAACTGCTCTCTTGCTTCGGGAGTTGTTCTGGCGAGAAATCTTTTTAAATTAGCATCAATCTTTCCTTCTTTAGCAAAATTTTCTAGGGATGCTACCGATACAGAAAAGACGAGGGGAGTATAGACAAATTCAATTTCTTCAGCGGCTTTTAGGGGTAAAGCGGTCATACCCACAGCGAAAAGACCTAGGAGAAAAGCTCGCAGCCGACGGGTGGAATTATTTCTGGGAAAACGATTTTGTAAACGGGGGATAATCATGGGATTTTTAGTTAGGGTAGATGACAATAAGTGAACTACTCTCAAGGTCGTTGAGAGCTTCCTATTTCACGGGGGATTGCCTCAAGACGGACTTACGCCCAGATTTTGGTCTTATATCCCCTCTATAGGCAGTATCGCGCTTTTCCTAACGACAATATCCGTAAGCTTTCATCTCGAATATTTATTGCCGCATTTATGTCACGATCATGGATTGTTTTGCAATGCACACAAGTCCATATTCTAACATCAAGGGATAAACTACCCACTTGATT
>NZ_JAPZRB010000112.1:0-4479 GCF_027531105.1 Microcystis sp. LE18-22.4A | reverse complement strand
TCAATCTAAATCCGGTCGAAGAGATACAATTTCAACAAGAGATTAGCACATTTAGTCAACCCGTACAGGAGGGAGTTATGCAAATTACTACCAGTTGGATGCGTCAAGGTATTGAACTAGGTATTGAACAAGGTATCGAACAAGGTATCGAACAAGGTATTGAACAAGGTATCGAACAAGGTATTGAACGGGAAAAGACATTGATTCTTCGTCAAATTAAACGCAAGTTAGGGGAGATTAATCCTTCATTGGAAACTAAAATTATGGAGTTAAGTATTGATGATGTAGAAGTATTAGGAGAAGCTTTATTCGATTTCTCTAACGTTGAAGATTTAATCAATTGGTTAAATACTTTAACTGCCTAGCTTTGACTTTGGTGATCACCTTTTTAACCTTCAGTCTTGAGAAAACGGGTTTCTTCAAGAAACCCGTTTTCTGTGGGGTTTTTAGTGGAAAGAGAAAGGTTAACGCGGAAGGTATCCCCGTCGCCATCACCCGCTAAAATTTTCATGGTGAGGAAGTAATTCAGAGATAAGCTTCAGTTATTAACGAATAAAATCAATCTGACAAATATTAAGAGGAACAATCGGTTCAAATTCTTTCCGGTCAGAAGTAACTAGAATTCCTTTTTCTTGATTGGCTAAAGTTAAAGCAAAACAATCAGCCAAAGAAATGCGTTTAATTACTGCTTTATATTTGCTTACTTGTCGCCAAAAATTGCCACTTAAATCAAAGCGAGTTTTTATGTTAATATTGCTTAATTCTTGAATTAGTTTTTCTGTTTCTGATTCTCCTATATCTCGATAAAAATTATAGTAAACTTCGCCAAGATTAATAACATGAATCATCTTGTTATTATTTTGATTAGTGATGGTTTCTCTAACAAGATCCGCTCCTGTTTCATTACGAAAAAAAGCAATTACAGCACAAGCATCTAAAATGATATTCATCTATTACGCTCCTCCCAATCAATTTCTGCTTGTTTTTGTTGGGCAAAATCTTCACTATTGGTAGGTGCATGAGCATATTTACCTTGTAATGATTTAATTAACTGTTGTATTTCTTCTTCTGATTTAGGTTTAATTTGAAGCAGAAAATTTTGATCAATTAACTCTCTGATTTGCAATAATTGTTCGTCAGAAAGATTAGCTAATGATTGAATTATTTGTTGACGTATTGCTGTAGAACTCATGATTATTACTTAGCTACAATTAAGTATAAAAAAAATTACTATGATTATAATATATCACAAAAATGCTGATTTGCAAGCAAATCTCTAAAATCAGGTAAAATTAAGCAAATTTCAGGGAAATTTTCATTCCTTTCGCAATCGCCCCATGGCGGAGTTGGGATTCCCCGATCTTTCGCTAAATTCAACTAACCCGATCCCTTTTTGTCAACTTTTGTCCACTTTTAATTGATTTAATGTTCACTTTTGCTGAAGTTTTTTGTAAAGAAATTTTACAATTTAGATTTTATGCTTGACTTTTTCAGGAAGTAAGTATATTTCTGGATATTAACGAACCAAGTAGCAGGGTAGTGGCGACCGCATCGCTTCTAACTCTTATTAGCCGTCTAGGTTATGGATTTTGATCAAAGGCTCGCCACCAGACCCCTGGAAGTGCCTGAAAGGAAAACCAGTCTCTAAGTCAGTTGCAATCGGCTATTCACCATATCGGTTAGTTAACCTAATCTCAATCAATAAAATATTTTCACTTTTTCTGGAGTGATAAATTATGCTTAATAATCGGGGAGTTTTAGCATTTAATGCGCCGACTTATTCTATTACTGAAAACGGAAGTCGTATAACTCAAGTCGTTGTAACTCGCACGGGGGGAAGTGATACAGAAGTAAGTGCGACGATTACGTTAAATAATGGTACAGCAACCGCAGACGATTATAATAATACCCCCATTAAGGTTACGTTTGCTCATGGGGATAGTGCGCCTAAAATTATTACGATTCCGATTAAGGAAGATAGTCAGTTTGAAGCGGTGGAAACCCTTAACCTATCCTTGACGAATCCGACTAATGGGGTGACGATTGGTACACAAAATACGGCAATTGTCAAGATAATTGATAATGATAATTTTGTCTTTACTAATACGGATATTCAACCGACTAAGCTGGAGCCGTTAACCTTACCGATTCCCACAGCGTTGAAGCAGTATGAAACTCTCAGCAGCGAATTGGATAAAGCCAAGGTTAAATTAGACACGACGGAGCAACAGTTAAGGTTAGCTAATGATGATTATTCCTTTGCGAAGGAAATCTTTGAAGGTAGTCTCAGTAAGCGGAAGTCTTTAACTGACATTTTGCAGAATCTAGCAAATAAAAAGACGGCTTTAACCTCTAGCTTTACTAAATCTAAAACAGAAATTGAGCAAAAACAGAAGGATATTCAGAAAAATATTGATGATGCTTATACTCGTCTGAAGGCTGAAACGAATGCGGGTCTAAAAGATGGGATTCAGAAGGAGATTAATGGTTATCTGATTCAGATTCAGGAACAACAGAATTTACTGTCAATTGCGACGACTAAGTATAATCAGGAGTTGGCGGTTGTTAATTTCCAAATTGATGACTCAAATCAGGAGTTACAGGGACTTGAGAGTAATATTATTCCCAAGCAAGTTGAGGATTTAGAGAAGAAGAATCAGGCTTTAGTGGATATTAAAACCGCTTGGGAAGCGAGTAAGCAAGCTGTGACAGTTGCGGATAAGGCGCTGGGGGATTTGCTGACGGATTATGCTTTTCTCAAGACTCAGGATTATTCGTCTAAGTTTTTGCAGGATACGGTTGATAGTCTTAAGCAAAAAATTGGTGCGCTTCAGGCTAATTTAACCGCTTTGAAGAGTGGGAATGGGTCTAATTCTCAGATTGCGGCGTTGGAAAAGGCGATTTTAGAGAAGCAGAAGGTTGTGGGAGAGGTACAAGATTATCAGAAAACGGTGTTAGCGGGTGAGTTGGAGTTTAAGCAGGAGTTGGAGACGAGAAAGGCGACTTCTGCGGACCATCAAGCATCGGTTAAGGTGGCTTTAGGGAATAATAATATTGAGGGTTATGTGAGTTTAAACAGTCAATTGGCTAACCAGTTGAAGGGTTTAACGACTGTTTGGGTGGATAATTTAGAGGATAATCATAATCTCACGATTAAGGTGTGGAATGGCTCTCAAGCTACGTCTCAGGCGTTTGATAGTTTGACGAGTTATATTGATGAGAATTTGGCGACTCCTTATGGGGATTATTATCTGAATGAGATTCAGCTGGATGAGGCGTTACAGATTCGGGAGTCAACGGTAAGACGGCGGGATGCTTTGGCGGATAGTGTTGATTTTGTGGAGGATGCGCTGTTTTTGGCTAAAAAGCAGTTACAGGAGTATAAGGATTTAGCGAAGTTGGGACAGCATTATTCGGATTTAACTAAGTATGAGAAGGAGTTTAATCAGCTTAATGTTGTGGAAGGTAAACGGGTAATAGTTAGTCAATTTCAACAACAGTTACCAGGTACTCAAGATATTGTTCAAGCAAAAACAAGCTTAAATAATGCTTTGGATGATTTATTGAAGTCTTTGGATGGTTCGATTCTTCATGATGTGGATTCACTCAAGGCAAATATTATTCAGAATAAGTCATTAAGTGATGCTTATCTTGATCAAGCTAAGTCGTACTCAGATCAAGCTAAATCGTACTCAGATCAAGCTGCGGTTTATTGGGAAAAAAGTCATAAACAAGGTCCGCAATGGGTTGAGTATATTCAAGTAGAAAGAACAAAATGGTCTGGTCTTAAGAAGAAAAAATATTGGGAAAGTGTTCCTGTTTACCATGATGATCCTGATTGGGTTCTTTGGGATGACTATACGAAAAAATCTCAAGCTTTGCAACAACAATCATCTGATACTATCAAATTGTCAGTTAATGTCGTTCAATTAGTAGCTGATAATGTTAATACTTTTATTGACAAATCTAAGGTGTTTTTACAGCCTAAGTTAATCAAAGCAGTATCAGATGAGGTGACTAATAAATCTCAAGATTTAGTGGTTCAGATTGATTTAACAAATGATCAACAAGAACAAGGGATAGAAACGAATTTACAGAAGTATATTAAACAGAAGCAAAATAAAATACTTGATGTTAAAAATCAGCAATTAAAATCTGTTGATATAACTCAAACAAATCTGGCTTTTAGTTCTCAACAAGGTGGGTTTAACGCACTTAATATAACCTCCGCAGTTTTTGGGCTAGGATATGATAACCGTCATCGTTTCATGGCAGATGTAAATGGAGACGGAAGGGCTGATTTTGGTCGTTTTGAGGGTGGTGGAAATGGAACTCCTATTGGCTCTTCGTTACCCTTTATGCTAAATCAACAGACAAGATGCCAAGATAACATACTTCTAACCCAAAAATTCCGAAAGTTTCTAAAGCCATAGCCTCTCCGTTTTATTAGTTTAAGTTTATTGTTGATTCCCTCGACCA
>NZ_JAPZRB010000355.1:0-7501 GCF_027531105.1 Microcystis sp. LE18-22.4A | reverse complement strand
ACTGTACGAATAGCTTCATCAATGGCAGAACACTGACTTGGTTTAACCACGGCTTTCATTTCTAAGACAATCATTGTTTATCGACCTCAAACAACTTATTTTAAGTTAACCTGTAGAGCATCGGATTGTCAAGATTTTAGTGAACATTGAGCTTTTACATTGAGCCTGTCGAAATGTCGTGCTTCGCTGTTTTATACTGGTCGGGGTTTCATCCCGTCGCTAAAAGCGAGGGTCTTCACCCCGACATTCAAGATAAAACATAGCCTAAATGTCCTTTTGTTGCTGTGCCAAATCCTTTAGCCATAAAGAATCATCCTCAAGATAACAAATCGATGGAAATTGTCGATGATAGCTGAGATTCTATCACTTGATGACCGAGATTAACCGGTCGAGCATTTCCCTCTACCGGCGCGCAATAACGGGGAATTGGACTAGAAACGAGGCTTATATGACGGTCACTCACCGCTAATCCATGGCTAGGATCATAACCTTTCCAGCCGCCCCCCGGCAAGTACACCTCTACCCAAGCGTGTAAATGTCTTTCTCCTTGGTCTAAATCTCCTTCTTGATAGCCACTGACAAAACGGGAAGCTAATCCCACACAGCGACACACATCCATAAATAAAACCACCAAATCGCGACAGGAACCCTGCTTATTTTTCCAAGTGTTTCCGGGTAGATAGGGTTCCCCGGTAAGACGAATAATTTGCTGACAATTTCGGTAAATTTTGTCATTAAGATTAAACAGGAAAGATAGCACCTGTCCCTCGGTTTCCTGCATAACTTCTTGGGCTAATGCTGCCATATCAGGGTCATTATTTAACCCATAAAATTGTCTGTAGGGTTGTAATTGGCTGTGGAGGGAAATGGGATAATCAAAGGGTAAACAGGTCGCCCAAGGTTCTAACAAATACTGAAAAGGATTAACCCCATGGGTTTCCACTTCACTCACCACATCAATCAATAATTCTTCTGTCGGTTGATTAAACCAAATTTGTAAACAAGAATTGCCATCGAGGTCGATAATATTAGTTATCGTTAAAGGTTCTGGGTTAATTTTGAGTGTGAACTCTCGCAAAGTTTGCCCACCATCGGATTTTGGTCGCAAGCGCAGCAGATGGGGTGATAAAATCACGGGTTGATTATAGAAATAGTTAGTTTGATGCCGAATGTGATAACGCATTAAGTTGTTAATTGGGATTGATATTGAAAGTTATTTACTGGCAGAGGTGAGGCAAGTTCAGGATTAAAAACAAAGAAAGTTTCTGTCATTTTTATTCCCACATCATTAACTCTTTTTTGAATATGGTCGAGGAATTCATGCAATCCCATTTCAATAATATCCTCGATAGTTAGATAGCTCATTTCCGCACAAAGTCGCCCTAAACTTCTTTCTACCGAATTCCCCCAAGTTCCTACAGGAGTCCCTGTAACTTGATGCAAACAGTGGTCTAATTCCCGCAGACAAAAGTGAATTGAACGAGGAAATTCTCGATTAAGAATTAAAAATTCGGCCACGTCACTAGGAGTAATCCGTCGTTGACATTTACGATACATTTCGTAGGCACTCACCGACCGCAGTAAAGCAATCCATTGAATTTGGTCTAGAGAAGTTCCTACCCATTGAGCGGAAGGTAAGAGATAATAGTATTTAACATCAAGAATTCTGGCGGTTTTATCGGCGCGTTCCTGTAATCTTCCCATAACGCCAAAATGCCAACCTTCATTATGAGTCATCGTTGCATCCATCACCCCCGCAAAACGGTGACTAGCCAATTTAACTTGGGTAAAAAAGTTCGGTAAAGTAGTTTGAGGATGGTAAGAGGAAGCATCTTTTACCATCAAGAAAAAACCATTAACCTGTTCCCACATTTCCGAAGAAATAATCTCGCGAACTGACCGAGCATTTTCTCGCGCCCAGCGCAAACAAGAGATAATTGAACTACTATATTCCGTGTCAAATGTCAAGAAATTGATCACATTTTCTGCGGTGGCTGTGCCGTAACGTTTCTTGAATTGTTCTAAATCTCCCGTGGTTAAAACCAAAGGTTCCCACTGTTGCAAAACACTGGTAGGTACATCTAACATTAAATTAAGGTTAACATCCATAAACCGGGCGACATTTTCTGCCCGTTCAATATAGCGATTTAACCAATAAATTGAATCGGCAACTCTACTAAGCATAATTAACCAGGAAAAAGTGAAAAGGTTAGGGTGGATTGGGCGAAAATAATTTATGCACTCGACTCATGATTTAATTTTGGCCGTAACCCAGCAAAATTTTGATTATTGTCTTGATTACTTGGTTAAAACCCAAGTGTCTTTACTGCCACCACCTTGAGAAGAATTAACCACTAAAGAACCCTTTTTCAAAGCCACGCGAGTTAACCCCCCAGGATGCACATAAATTTCATCGCCACGATGGAGAATATAGGGACGTAAATCCACATGACGACCTTCAACTTCCGTGTCAATTAAAGTGGGAACCCTAGAAAGACTTAACACCGGTTGAGCGATATAATTGCGGGGATTAGCAGCAATGCGTGGGGCGAATTCTGCCCTTTGTTCGGGGGTAGCTTGAGAACCAACTAACATCCCATAACCTCCCGACTCATTAGCGGCTTTCACAACTAATTTATCGAGATTATTTAAGACATAATCTAAGTCCTTTTCTCGCCAACAAAGATAGGTAGGAACGTTATTTAAAATCGCTTCTTCTCCCAGATAATAACGAATCATATCGGGGACAAAAGCATAAATAACCTTATCATCGGCGACTCCCGTACCCGGGGCATTAGCTAAAGCGACGCGACCTTCCTGGAAAACTTTTAATAATCCGGGTACACCTAACATCGAATCGGGACGAAAAACCGCCGGATCTAAAAAGTCATCATCGAGGCGACGATATACCACATCTACCCGTCTTAATCCCTTGGTGGTTTTCATTTGTAGATAACCATCAAAGACGACTAAATCACGCCCTTCCACTAATTCTACCCCCATTTGTTGGGCAATAAAAGAATGTTCAAAGTAGGCAGAATTATAGGTTCCGGGGGTTAAAACCACCACGGTGGGATTAGGTAATTGGGGTGGGGCTAAATTGAGGAGAGTTTCCAACAGGTGGGAAGGATAATCATCCACCGGTTTAACATTCATTGTCTGGAAAATATCGGGGAAAGTGCTTTTCATTACCCGACGATTTTCGAGGACATAGGAAATACCGGAAGGAACCCGCAAATTATCCTCTAAAACGTACCATTGACCATCTTTATCGCGGACTAAATCGGTTCCCGTGATGTGACACCAGATACCTCCGGCGGGTTTCAGTCCCACACAGGGTTTCAGAAATCCCGTCGCCGAGGCGATTAATTCGGGGGGAATAATACCATCTTTAATGATTAACTGGTCATTGTAGATATCGGAGAGAAAAAGATTGAGAGCTTTGATGCGTTGTTTCAGGCCTCTTTCTAAATAATCCCAGTCCTCAGCCGAGACAATTCGGGGAATAATATCAAAAGGAAAGATTTTTTCCACCCCTTGATTGTCGCTATAGACATTGAAAGTCACCCCCAATTCAAACAGGGCCGACTGAGCGGTTTCCCGGTGTTGTTGAAGTTCTCGGGGTGGCAGATTCTGCAACCATTTGATTAAAGGGGACGAGTGGGGACGAGGTTGACCATCATCTAAGAATAGTTCGTCGTAGAAGCCTTCGGGATCGTAGGTATTTAATAGCACGCTGACCTCATTTCATACCTTACCTATTCCCAGTGTCGGACAATTGCCCTGATTTTTTGTAGTCTAGGAGACATTTTAAGGGAAATTTTAGGAAGTTACGTTTTTCAGGTCTAGCGATCGCCAATTGATCCCCACCGGTGGAGAAACCTGACAAGAGCGAGAATTAGCCCTGAAAACTGTGTTACATTTTTTAAAGGTCACACCTTAAATCTTTCATTTTTCTTACTGGTTACGCGATGTTTACCAAACAAGTAACGGATTCCAAAGCCTATCAATGGTTTGAGGAACGCTTAGAAATTCAAGGGATCGCTGATGATATCAGCACCAAATACGTTCCCCCCCACGTTAATATCTTCTACTGTCTGGGTGGTATCACCCTTGTGTGCTTCGTGATCCAGTTTGCCACTGGTTTCGCCATGACCTTCTACTACAAACCCACTGTAGCAGAGGCCCTCTCCTCCGTACAGTACATCATGAACGAAGTTAACTTTGGTTGGTTAATTCGTTCTATCCATCGCTGGTCTGCCAGTATGATGGTGTTAATGATGATCCTGCACGTTTTCCGCGTCTATCTGACCGGTGGCTTCAAAAAACCTCGGGAATTAACCTGGGTAACTGGGGTTGTCCTGGCCGTGATCACCGTTAGCTTCGGTGTCACCGGTTACTCCTTACCCTGGGATCAGGTGGGTTACTGGGCGGTTAAAATCGTTTCCGGTGTACCTGCTGCTATTCCCGTCGTCGGTGATCAACTCGTCACCCTGATGCGCGGTAGCGAAAGCGTCGGTCAAGCAACTTTAACCCGTTTCTACAGCTTACATACCTTTGTACTACCCTGGTCGATCGCGGTCTTCATGTTGCTACATTTCTTGATGATCCGTAAACAAGGCATTTCTGGGCCTCTATAATTCAGAAAAATATCTCTGTCGATCCGAAATCATTTTTAGGAGACATTATCCATGTCCACATTAAAAAAGCCCGATCTCAGCGATCCCGCTCTGCGCGCTAAGTTGGCTAAAGGGATGGGTCACAACTACTACGGTGAACCCGCTTGGCCTAACGATCTGCTCTATGTCTTCCCGGTGGTTATCTTTGGTACGATCGGACTCTGCACCGGTTTAGCGATTATGGATCCCACCATGATCGGTGAACCTGCCGATCCTTTCGCTACTCCCCTAGAAATTCTGCCAGAGTGGTATCTTTATCCCGTTTTCCAAATTCTCCGTATTCTTCCTAACAAACTCTTAGGTATCGCTTGCATGGCCGGCGTTCCCCTAGGCTTGATGTTAGTTCCCTTTATTGAAAGCGTCAATAAATTCCAAAATCCTTTCCGTCGTCCCGTCGCTACCGCTATCTTCCTATTTGGTACTGTGGTCACGATCTGGTTAGGTATTGGTGCCACTTTCCCCATCGATATATCTTTAACTCTCGGTTTGTTCTAAGTTACTGAACGCCACCGGTTTGTTGCCCACGCTTGTGATTCCTGACTTTGGAAGAGCGATCGTGGGCAATTTTAATTGGGGTTTGCGGCAAAAAGTTTTTCTTGGGGGCAGGGTGTGGGGTGTGGGGTGTGGGGTGTAGGGTTTTACCGATTTTCAGGTGGTCAACTACCTAATTTTCAGGGAAAAAGTCCAGGAATTTTCCCCCTGATCACTCCCAGTCCGGTACTTTTTGATTGACAAAAAGTCTAAAAGTCTTACCCAACAAGGTTTTTAGATTTATTCAGCCAACCCTAATTGTGATTTCCTCTAACGGGTAATTTGTTGTACCAAAGCGATGACATCGCTGCGGCTGAGTTTTTCCTTACCTAAAGCTAGGACTTCGAGAGTGCCATGGGCTAAAGCGAGGGGAATCTTACAAAAATCAAGTGCCGGCCCATTAGGCAGCGATTGAGTGTAATAATCGGCTAATTTCAGATTACGACGGGCATAATTATGAATATCACTAATTGTCCAACCCTGGGGCAGAAAACTTACCCCCCGGCGCAGATCCTCGCCATGGTTGCGGGCAATATTAACCGCTTGTAAACCCCGACCAAAACCGATGGCATAACTGCGATTAGTTTGAGTGCCGTCGTACCAATTCCAGAGGTCAGACAGCAATAAACCCACGGCACCGGCCACACTAAAGGTATATTGATCTAATTCTATTTCTGTGCGAATATCCCAGTTATTCCCAGCCCAGTAGGCCATGCGATCGGCCATGGCCGCCGTGGCATCCCAGACCCGCGGGGCGATCGAATCCGGTGCTAACAGGGCCCATTCGCCAATTCTCAGGGTTACTTCCGGCAAAATCTCCCGATGGACTAAGCCAAAAGCAAAGTCCTCTTTGGTGGAATTTTCAGTACCTGCTTGTAAGTTCAGGCTAATTTGTCTTAATATCTGCGATTTACTGAAGTTATCTAGGTCGGGATGGTCTTCTACTTCATCGATCGCCCTCATACAGAGATAAGCTGAGGCTACTGCCTCGAGCAGGCGATCCGGTAAACGACTTATGGGAATATAAAAAGTTCGACTCGTTTCTTGCAGAATCGTTAAAGCATTATCGCGCAAATTCATTCAGTCCTCTCCTCACGCCAACTTAGGTAACTACGAGTTAAACCAATCCGATAGATCGGTTTAGGTGATTCCGATGTTCCTAAGACAAAGTTGCTGTCTATTGTAGTATTATTATTCAAAATTTCGAGATTATTCTCGAAAAAATCAACCTTTAGGGTCTTCTTGACAATTTTTCTTTCTGGGATATGTGAGGGATAATTACGGGAATTTTTCGAGATTACGGGCTTAAAAAGTAGTTTTTGCCCATTTTTAAGCAGTATTTTGCGGCTTCATGGCAGGGATTGAAAGGAGGTCACTTGTAAAACTGGCCCGATCATGGCCAGAGTCATCACATCTGAGCGAATTTCACCCATAACTGTCACTTTTGCCTTTTTTTGAGTTAATTCGGCAGGCGGTTCCATTAATTCGTAGGTTTGACCGTTATCAGCAATTAATGCCCAAGTTCCCGTGCCTATTTCGATTCTTTTTACCTGACCGGTTACACTAATATTCATGCTTTAATTTCGCTCATCGAGGCGATCGCAATTGCTGCCACCGTTACAAGCATTTTATCGATATCTTTCCTCGGCATTGATTGTCAATTGTGCCGGACTTTAACCTCATAAATCAGTTTTTTTTATCTAAAAAGCGATTGCCACTTCCGCCACCACCCCTAAGAGGGATGCCACAGCCGCTAAAATTATTATTTCTCGATCGGATTGTCTCATAACTATCTGAGTATAAATTACTAATCTTAGTCTATACCACATCTAACCTAGAGTTAAATTGATCTATAGCGGTTCTCACACCTGTGTGGCACAGCTAAACCTTTGCTGATTAAG
The DNA here is from genome assembly GCF_027531105.1 of Microcystis sp. LE18-22.4A. Lineage (NCBI taxonomy): Bacteria > Bacillati > Cyanobacteriota > Cyanophyceae > Chroococcales > Microcystaceae > Microcystis > Microcystis sp. LE18-22.4A. The sequence continues at coordinate 390 of NZ_JAPZRB010000355.1, read as the reverse complement.
CTTTTCAACATCGATAATGTACCTCTTGCAAACAGGAAACGCTATAAATTATTTTATCCATAGATAAAAAGCTATAAAAGTTATCGGAAAAATCGGGTCTAAAACCTCGCCTTAAGGCGAAAAGTTGGTGGAGCGGGGCATAAATCCCCGTTACAAAAACGGCCTGCTGCCCCCTGCCTCCGTTAACGGCAAAAACGGCGAAATCTATGTCCAGATTGCCCTGTATTATTTGTTCAGGAAGCCCTAACACTAATTAGGGCTGGCTGAATAAATCTAAAAACCTTGTTGGGTAAGACTTTTAGACCTTTTGTCAATCAAAAAGTACTGGATCTGGGAGTGATCGGGGGGAAATTTAGGCACTTTTTCCCTGAAAATTAGGTAATTGGCCAC
>NZ_JAPZRB010000110.1:0-1572 GCF_027531105.1 Microcystis sp. LE18-22.4A | reverse complement strand
TGTTACTGTTCCAGCAGCAGTAAATGTTAACCCCGTCACAAAAGCAGTAGGATTAGTTGGATCGAGCATTTCCGCAGGATCGATATCACTGATGCGAAAATCACTAAAGCCAAGGGGATTAACACCCAACAAGTTGAAAGTTGTTCCCGCAACTAGAGAATAATTGCCAAATCCGGGTAATTCTAAGGTAAAGTTACTGTCGCCCTGGGGGAGAGCATTGGGGATTAAAACAGAGGCGAATAGGGGGCCGCCTGTCACTGCGTAATCGTATCCTACCGACACAATCGGATCAAAAAAGATGGGGTTAATTATACCCAATCCATTATTACCGACGGGAACACCAGGAAAGGTAAAGCCGTTGGGGTTGCTTGGATTTGGAGTAGGGAGAAGCGGATTGGTAGGCGTTGTTCCGGGTTGGGAAACTGGTTCTCCATCTAAACGAGCAATCCAAGCTTCAGTCAGACCATCAGGGTTAGTCCCAAAACCCACAACCGTTAACCCATCGGCAGAAATTGCGTTAGCTCGGTCCAAAAACCAACCGGTTAAATCTAAACCATAATCATTAGTTAAAACCTGTTGTAAGCTCCGCATCCCTTGGGTGCTATTCCAGATAAATGCTTCATCACCATTAGCACTTTCACTGTAACCAACCACGACAGACCCATCTCCTGATACTCCTGAAGCCAGGCTGAAGAAACGAAAATCCACCGATGGTAAATGTCCTAGTCCGACCATCCCTGTCTGTTGTGTCCAACGGAATGCCTCAAATGACGAATCATTGCTGCTGTAACCAACCACAACAGACCCATCGGCTGATACTCCTAAAGCCTCGCCAAAACTCGCCCACTCCAAGTTCCCTAGTCCAACCGTCCCCGTTGCTTGTGTCCAACGGGATGCCTCATAATTGCTGGTACTGTAACCAACCACAACCGACCCATCGGCTGATACTCCTGGGCTACGGGACAAATACCCACCAGATAAGTTACCTAGTCCGACCATCCCCGTTGCTTGTGTCCAACGGAATGCCTCACCCCCACTATCAGAAGCAGTACCAACAACAACAGACCCATCGGCTGACACTCCCGAAGCACTGCTAGAGTTCCACCCCGATAAGTTCCCTAGTCCCACCATCCCCGTTGCTTGTGTCCAACGGAATGCCTCATTACCATTACCAATATTGCTGATACCAACCACAACAGACCCATCGGCTGATACTCCATTAGCACTGCTAGAGAAACTACCCCCCGGTAAGTCCCCTAGTCCAACCATACCCGTTGCTTGTGTCCAACGGAATGCCTCTGTTGTCCACATAGGAGTACGGGTGCTGCTACCAACCACAACAGACCCATCTGCTGATACTCCAGTAGCACTGCTAGAGAAACTACCTGGTAAGCCCCCTAACCCCTGAAAAGAGGCGGCTTGTGCCTGGAAAGCCACCCCGATCGCACCCAATCCGATCCCTAAGCTGATACAATTAGCTAGTATCTTGTTCATAACCTGATAAGACTCCAAAAAACTAAGTGATTCTTACAATCTAGATGTTCACTTTGGTTTTGTCTGTGGGAATTTGTG
>NZ_JAPZRB010000098.1:0-9502 GCF_027531105.1 Microcystis sp. LE18-22.4A | reverse complement strand
GATAATACTAGACCAAACCAAAAGAAGTCAAGCGGTATCCTTAACAAGGGAACAGTCAAACTAGGAGCCGTGTGAGGCGAAAGTCTCACGCACGGTTCTGAATGGGAGGGGAGGTCGGTGACGACCTTCTCGACCCCTAATTAAAGCGCGTAAGGGATCACGGAAACCTCCCGCTCCTTTGTACCTCGGAACAAATATCGCCCTTGAAAATGTAATGGTGACGGGTCAAGCAGGATAGAAGCTTAACGGCTAAGGTCAATTCTGCCCACAAATAAAATTCAGATCCGTCCGCCGCCGGGCAGTCGGTAGACGTTAAACTAAAACGCTTGTGGATTCGGTCTGACGGGGGCATAGTCTTCCGATTGTGTCTAGTTAAGAGGAGTAGAAGCAAGAATCTCCAGTCACAGCGTAGCTTGACGGCGAGAGTGTCAATAACTGTTACCGTTGAATGGGACAAGACTGTGGATATTCGCTTAATCGTTGTTGATGTGGATGGAACGATCGCCGGTGATAACAATCAGGTTAATCCAGCTGTGGTGCAAGCTGTCTCGGCCGTCCAAAAAAAGGGAATTCCCGTCGCTATTGGCACTGGTAGGATGTACCGCTCGGCTTTACGTTTTCATAAACGCCTTAAATCCACTTTACCTTTAATTGCTTACAATGGCGCTTGGATTCAAGATCCTGTTTCCCAAGTTCACCATCGACATACTCCCATTTCCCCCGACTTGGCGATCGATCTTTTAGATTATCTCGAACAACCCCAATGGAAAGAGAAAATCTCCCTTAATTTTTATATGGACGATGTGCTTTATGTGCGGCAATTAAACGCGGAAACGGAATTCTATCGGCAGCGATCAGGTATTATTGCCCAAGCAGTGGGAGATTTACGCAAAGTTGCCCACAAAACCACTAAAATCCTGGCCATGGGGGAAGATAAGCAATTTATCGCCGAGATTTGGCATCATTTACAGCAACGCTATCAAAATCAAGATTTATACTTTACCCAATCGAGTCCGACTTTTTTTGAAGTTACCCACGTTGAGGCCACTAAGGGAAGCGCCGCCCAATTTTTGGCCGAAGATATCCTAGGATTACAACCGCAAAACGTTATGGCGATCGGTGATAATTTTAATGATGTTTCTATGCTCACCTATGCGGGTGTCGGTGTTGCCATGGGTAATGCTCCCCAAGCTGTTAAGGATCAAGCCGATTGGGTTGCCCCTAGTGTAAACTTAAATGGGGTGGCTGCGGCCTTGGAAAAGTTTGTTTTGATTTGAGGAATTGGGGAATTGGGGAATTGGGGAATGGGGAGATGGGGAATTGGGGAGATGGGGAATTGGGGGAATTCAACTAAAACCCTACAACCCTAAGACCCTACAACCCTAACACCCTTTTCACCGAGAAAATTATGACTATTAATACGCAAACTGTTACGATTCCTAACAAAGATATTGACATAGATGCCTATTTAGCCATTCCCGATCGGGTGGGAATTTATCCGGCAATTATCGTGATTCAGGAAATATTCGGCGTAAACGACCATATTCGCGATGTCACCCGCAGAATTGCCCAAGAAGGCTATATAGCGATCGCTCCTGCCATTTATCAGCGATTCGCTCCTGGTTTTGAAACGGGGTACAGTATAGAAGATATCGAAATCGGTCGTCAGTACAAAGAACAAACCAAAGCAGCCGAATTAATCAGCGATATCCAAGCCACCATCGATTATCTTTATAGTTTGCCACAGGTGCAAAAAACCGGTGTCGGCACGATCGGTTTTTGTTTTGGTGGTCATCTGGTTTATCTTGTCTCCACTCTAGAGGATATCAAAGTTAGTGCCTCTTTTTACGGTGCAGGAATCACCACGGGAACCCCTGGGGGTGGCCAAGGGACAGTGAAGGTGACTCCCCAAATCAAAGGGACAATCTACGCATTTTTCGGGATGTTAGATGCGAGTATTCCTCAAAAGCAAGTGGATGAGATAGAAAACGCATTAATCCGTTATCAAATTCCTCATCGAGTTTTCCGCTATGAAAATGCCGACCATGGCTTTTTCTGCGACCAAAGGGCTAGTTATAATGCTAATGCGGCCAAATCTGCTTGGGATCATGTGCTAGAGTTATTTAGCCTTCTTAAATCTTAATGGTCTGACCCCTCAAGCTTCAGCTTACACTGGAAGCAGATCGAAATTATACTTGTAACCATTCTATTTATCATGACACCGAACCCTGCCTTTTCCATGGACGATTTTGCCAAAGCTCTTGATCAATACGATTATCAATTTGAAAAAGGGCAGATCGTGCGCGGGAGAGTCGATCAACACACCTCCGATGGAGCATTCATCGATATTGGCGGCAAATCCTCCGCTTTTATTTCTTTAAGGGAAATTTCCCTGGAAAATGTTACTTCCATTGCCGAAGCTTTACCCATAGATGCAGAATTCGATTTTCTGATTACCCGTGGACAGGACGCGGAAGGACAAGTTACCCTGTCTCTGCGGCAATTATTACTACAAAAAGCTTGGGAAAATGTCAGGGAAATCTCTGAAAGTGGCAAGTCGGTGCAGCTGCGCGTCACGGGGGTGAATAAGGGGGGAGTGACGGGGGAAGTGGAGGGATTAAAAGGATTTATCCCTCGCTCCCATTTAATCGAAAAAAATGATTTAGATTCCCTCATCGGACAACTTTTAACCGCAACTTTTATTCAAATCGATCAAGAAAATAATAAATTAGTTTTATCTCAGCGAGAAATTGCTCGCGCTAACGCTATCAGTCAATTAGCTGTGGGTAAATTATTAAGTGGCACCGTGGTTAAATTACAACCCTACGGTGTCTTTGTCGATTGCGGTGGAGTGACGGGATTACTCCATGCTAAACAGGTGACAGGAGCCTCTTTTAATTCTCCCATGACTTTCTTTAAAGTTGGTCAAGCAATTAAAGTGGTAGTCGCGGAAATTGACGAATATAAAAATCGCATTTCCCTATCCACAAAAATCCTCGAAGCGCACCCCGGCGAAATTCTCGAAAACTTTGCAGAAGTCATGGAAACAGCAGCAGAAAGATTAAAACAAGCTCAGGGAAAAAACCCAGAAAGTTAGCGTAGGGTGGGTTAGGCGACAATAACTTAGATATTTTACCACCTATTTAGTATTCGCCGTAACCCACCATCAGTTATCAGGTGAATTTGTCTCCTGTCTCCTGTCTCCTGTCTCCTGTCTCCTTTTTACTTGACAAAGATGTTTCAAGATCGGATAGCAATTTTAGGGACTATGCACGGAAAAGAGCGGGTGATTGCACCGATTTTAGCGCAAGAAATAGGCCTTAAGGTGATTGTACCCGATAATTTTAATACCGATCGCTTTGGCACTTTTACCCGGGATATTAAGCGCATCGGGACACAAATTGAAACCGCTCGCAGCAAGGCACAAGAAGCGATCGAGCTTTCGGGATACGATATCGGAATTGCTAGTGAGGGTAGTTTTTATCCCTATCCTAACTTGCCGCTAGTTTCCTGTAATCGTGAATTGATTTTATTGCTCGATCGAGTCCATAATCTAGAAATAATTGGTCAAGCAATAGTCACGGAAACTAATCACGCTCACCAAACTGTAACTAATCTAGCAGATGCTTTAGAATTTGCCGAAAAAATCGGGTTTCCTAGTCATGGTTTAGTGGTGATGTTTGATAAAAATTCTCTCGACTCTGAGCATATTTTTAAGGGAATTACTGACCAGAAAAATTTAGTTAAAATTGTTGAAGATATTCTTGACAAAAACGGCAAAGTACACCTAGAAACCGATATGCGCGCTATGCACAATCCCACGCGGATGAAAGCAATTGTTGCTGCGACAGCAAATCTTGTTCAAAAACTTAATCAATTATGCCCTAATTGTGGTTGTCCGGGGTTTGATATTATCGAAATAACATCGGGTTTACCCTGTGGTTTATGTCACTTTCCCACCTCTTTGATTAAACTGGAACTATACGGTTGTCAAAAGTGTGATTATCGAGAGGAAAAACTCTTTCCCAACGGTCAAAAAACTGCCGATCCAATGTATTGTGAATATTGTAATCCCTAAAGATAGCTTTTCTATGGAAAGAATTTTAGAACCAGAAGTAATGGATGATCGGGAAGAAGCGCTCGAATATGATGCCATGGACTTCACAGAAGTTAATACTAATTTCGCTAAAGAAGCCGTACAATTGGCCGGTATTAATGCTAGGGTGTTAGATGTAGGAACCGGTACTGCACGCATTCCGATTATACTCAGTCAACTACGTCCCCAATGGCAAATTATCGCTATTGATCTGGCCGATTCTATGTTAGAAATTGGTCAAAAAAATATCCTTAATGCTAACTGTCAAGAACAGATAAAATTGGAGAAAGTTGATGGAAAAAATCTTCCCTACCAATCCGAGCAATTTGATTTAGTTATTTCTAATAGTTTAATCCATCATCTCGAAAATCCTCTGCCTTTTTTACGGGAAATTAAGCGAGTTTTAAAACCCCATGGCGGCATTTTTTAAAGAGATTTATTCCGTCCCGATTCCGAGGAAATAATCAAGGGGATGGTGAGGGAAATCGATCCTAATTTTTCTCCCCGACAAGCGCAATTATTTCAAGACTCGCTGCGAGCGGCTTTTACCCTAGCAGAAATCGCCGATTTCATCCAGCAATCGGGATTAAAAAATGTTAAAATTTATCAGTCTTCTAATCGTCATTGGACAGCCATAAAAACAAGTAAAAACTAATCAATAAATAAGGAAAAATCGAGTTATGAAAGTTGGATTTTTGGGAACGGGATTAATGGGAACGCCAATGCTGGAAAGATTATTAAATCAGAGAATTTCTGTTATTGCCTATAATCGCACCTTAGAAAAATTGACAGCTTTACAGCAGTTAGGAGCCAAAACAGTTAGCTGTCCCGATCAGGTAATTCAAGAGGCAGATTGTCTGATTTTAATGTTAACTAATGCCGCCGCTATCCAAGAGGTTTTAGGATTAAATTCCGAGCAATCCAACTTCAATAATCGTACTATTATCCAGATGGGAACCATTGCCCCTTCTGAAAGTAAACAACTGCGAGATCAAATTGTTGCTAAAGGGGGAGAATATCTAGAAGCACCCGTGTTAGGAAGTATTCCCGAAGCTAAAAAGGGGACTCTCTTAGTTATGGTGGGAGCAACGGAGAAACAGTTCCATCAATGGTCAAATTTATTAGCACATTTTGGTCAAGAACCGATGTTAATCGGGGAAGTGGGAACCGCCGCGGCGTTAAAATTAGCTTTAAATCAATTAATTGCCGCTCTAACCAGTGCTTTTGCTTTGAGTTTAGCTTTTTTATCCCAGCAAGGAGTAGATCTAGAAAAATTCATGACTATCCTGCGTCAAAGTGCCTTATATGCGCCTACTTTTGACAAAAAATTAACCAGAATGTTAGAAGAAAATTATGCTAACCCTAATTTTCCCACTAAACATTTACTCAAAGATGTCAATCTCTTTTTAGAGGAATCGGAGAAGTTAGATTTAAATACTTTTCCCCTAACAGGAGTACAGCGCCTTCTTGAAAAAGCTTTAGAAATGGGATTCGCAGAGGACGATTATTCAGCTTTATACGGGGCGCTGAAAAAAGAATTAAGTAGGTAGGCGTTAAAAATTATCAGACACCCCCCTTATCAAGCGTAGGGTTGATTCATGAATCAACCCTACCTTATCAAGGGGGGGGCAGGGGGGATCGAACCTAAAATCCATTTTTAATTTAATTATAACCAGCTACTTATAAACCGCTTGGCAACATCAAAAAGACTCTTTTTGGTTTGTCTAGTCGGACAACTGATAGGAGAAAAACTGGTAAAAGGCTTTAAATTTTCCTTAAGCTTTGTTGAGGTGGCCGGAAGAGGGGGTTAGAGTGGGAAGTGATGGAATTTTGGGCATATTTTCCTATGACGCTGACTGAATTTGGATTATTAGCGGGTTTACTTGTCCCCGGTATCCTGCTCTCGATTTTAGTGATGGTGAGTTTTGCCAAAGGGGGCTAAAAACCGATAGAGACACCGATGAAAGTGTCTCTATCTTTTTGGGGTGAAGATTAATCTATTTTTGGTTTTTTGCCTAATTTAATTGATTCTGTAGCTAACAAAATTGATTCTAAATGATGGCGCTTCTCCACTTGACCGAGGAAATAACCGGTCATCATCGCTGAAGCGAGAAGATTAGCCAAATTCTCGCGGTCGGTGGTAATTTGTACCGCAAAATCCTCTGAGGGCAACATTCCCACCAATCCCTTGACGTTTTGCGAGATAATATCTTTAATTTCGCTACTGACCGATTGGGCTATTCTCTCAAGGGTTTCAGGATGCTGCTGCTGGAGATACTGCATCAGACAGTTATCATTTTGTTCTTCGGTTTCCCAGGGAAAAAAATCAGGATTAAAAGTCATCAGAACTCCCACGCTGTAGTGGTTATTAGATTTAGGTTAACAAATCGCTCTTCTTGATTGCCCGAAGTCCCCCCATCTTCCTCAAGTTTAGCTCAGTGATCAGAAATATTCACCCCTAATATACCCTCTCTCTCCTTATTCCTGATCGGTAGCTTCCAGAATACCCTGTTCCCTAAGATTGTCAACCTCGAAATATTGATGAAATTTATCGGTTACTTCTAACCAGTAGGATCTACCCTCGTTTTGCTTGCGTTTTCTCACAAATCCTCGTTCTACCAAGTCCTGAACCTGTTGATAGGCCGTACTGCCTCGTAAATTAATTAAATCCGCTTGCAAAATCGGTTCTTTCAGTGCGATCGCTGCTAAAGTACGGAGGGTTCCTGTGCCTAATTCGGCCGGGATCAGGTCTTCGATCAAATTCTGATAAGCTGACCGCAATTGTAAACTATAACCGAGGGGGGTTTCCACCACTTCCAAGGCACTATCCCGGTGGGCATAATCGGACATTAACTCGATCATGGCATCTTCCACCGTCAAGCGATCGCTGTTGGTTAATGTCACCATCTCGGTTAAGGGGACAGGCTGCCCTTTTAGGTAAAGTATCGCTTCTAGACGGGTAGCTAGTCTGATCTCCTGGTGGGCTTCCGCGCTCAATCTCGACTACCTAAGTTTAGACAATGATTTAATATTCTACTAGAAGACGAACGAGAAAATTATGGAAACTTTTTGGAGTCAGGTTTTAGACTTTTGTTATCAGGCTACCGAGCAGGTGGGCGCTCGCTTACTGGCTGATTTTGGCAAATTACAGGCCACCAATAAAGCAGATGGGACTTTAGTGACGGCTGCCGACCGTTGGTCCGATGGGGAATTGCGATCGCTAATTGCCCGCACTTTCCAGGATCATGGAGTCCTAACCGAGGAAACTACCCATATTTTCCCGGATCAAGAATGGTGTTGGGTAGTGGATCCAATCGACGGTACAACTAATTTTACTCGCGGTATTCCCATCTGGGGCATTTCCCTAGGACTTCTCTACCGGGGGACTCCCGTGTTCGGATTTGTTTATCTCCCCTGCCTGAAACAGGCCTATTATGGTTATTGGTACGGTGAGACGGGTTTAACCGGTCCAGAGGGAGCCTACCGCGATGGTCAACCGATTCACACCAGCGAAGATTTTCCCAGCAAAAATCATCTGTTTAATCTCTGCGCTCGTAGTACAGATATATTAAAAAATCCCTTTCCCTGCAAAGTGCGGATGATAGGAGTGGCTAGTTATAATCTGCTTTTGGTTGCCGATGGCACGGTTTTGGGAGGAGTGGAAGCAACCCCGAAAGTCTGGGATATTGCTGCGGTCTGGGCAATTCTACAGGCCGCTGGCGGAGTATTTATCTCTTTAGGAGAAAAGATTTTTCCCTTGCAGGTGGGGGAAAATTATAGCGATCGATCCTATCCCTGTTTAGCCGTGGCTCGATCGAATTTAGCGCCGGTTTTCTTGCCTTTAGTCGGTTTTCTCAAGGATGTTGCTTGAATGGAGAATTGCTCAGGTTAGAATAGCTGCATTTAATGGTTTTATCTTTATTTAGGGCTGGCTGAATAAATCTAAAAACCTTGTTGGATAATATCTTTAAGCTTGTTTGAAATCAAAAACTGCCAGCCCTTGGAGTGATCAGGGGGGAAATTTAGGCACTTTTTGCCTGAAAATTAGGTAATTGACCCCCTAAAAATCGCTAAAACCCTACACCCCACACCCTACACCCCACACCCTGCCCCCACGAATTTATTTCATGAGTTTTGATACTTCCTCTCTCAGCCAACGCAACGATAAAGCCGAAGTCTATCAGCCAGTAATTATTCGCCTCGAAAATGTATCTAAAATCTACGGCAGTGGCGAAACCATGGTTAAAGCTCTTAATAACGTCAATTTAAGCCTGAAAAAAGGGGAATATTGCGCTATTATGGGGGCTTCGGGTTCGGGAAAATCCACGGCCATGAATATTATCGGCTGTCTTGATCGTCCCACCTTGGGAGCTTATTATCTAGAAAATCTGGACGTTTCCACGCTGCCGGATGGGGATTTAGCCCAGATTCGCAATCGTAAAATCGGCTTTGTTTTCCAGCAATTCCATCTTTTACCCCAGATGAGTGCGCTGGAAAATGTCATGTTACCAATGATTTATGGTGGGGTTTCTCCCCAAGAAAGAAAGGAAAGAGCGATCGCTGCTTTAACGAAGGTAAAATTAGATAATCGACTGCACAATAAACCCAATCAATTATCGGGGGGACAACAGCAGCGCGTCGCTATTGCTAGGGCAATTGTCAATCAACCCATATTATTACTTGCTGATGAACCGACGGGGGCGCTAGACTCGAAAACTACCCAAGAGGTGATGGCTATTTTCTCGGAATTGAATAACAGTGGCATTACTATCGTCATGGTAACTCACGAGGCTGATGTGGCGCGTCACTCTCAGCGCATTATTTGGTTTAAGGATGGTGAAGTGGTTTATCCTAATCTCGCACCGACGGATTTACACGAGGTGATTGGGTAGGGTGGGGATTTTTCAGTTATCAGTGAAAAGAAAACGGCAACTTCCTAATTAGATATCTGTTAGGGATTGGGAAGAAAACCAAAAAGTTTGGCTGCCCCTCCTAAAATGGCAACAACCAAAGCGATTAGAATCCCTCGATTGGTAAATTCCTGATTAGCGACTCTTGCAGTTAATCCTTTAATTTCTGTGGTTAGTCGCTCATCTAGGGCTTTAATCTCCCCTTTTAACTCCGATTGTCCTATCTCTAGCTTGTTAACATCTCTTTGTAGAGAGTCTATTTTCCCCTCGATCCTTGTCAGAACAGCTTCTAGGGAATAAGTCACGGTTTCGTTAGACATGAGCTAGACTCCTATATTTTGCTATGTTGCGGTCTCGCTATTTAGGGGTTGCCACCGAGTAGAGAAAATCTGATGCTGACGGTGATTATTGCCCCGATACCAGCACTAATTCCCCCAACAATCAGAGGTAAAATTAACCCCCGAAATCCCTGTAAGTCAGAAACAGACTTAACTAA
>NZ_JAPZRB010000379.1:0-3776 GCF_027531105.1 Microcystis sp. LE18-22.4A | reverse complement strand
CCCGCTTGGGATTTACTTCGAGAAGCCCAAAATCGCTGAAACCCAGATATATCAAGGAAAATCATAAATCGAGGTTAACCCTTTGTCCCGTAATGGTTTGAGCCTTTTTTGCTGACCGAAAACGCCTAAGTCCCAATAGGCGCAATTCAAACTTGAGTTTTGCGATACAACTGAGTGATACGAATCACTAAGCTTAAATCATGGAATCCATAAAGTCAATCAACTTTTACGTCTTCAGTCATAGATTTTTCTCTATGGATGAAATTCTAGTCATTTCAGATAAGTCTGATCCTAAATTCGTTTATTAAAAACTGATTATTTAGGGTCTGCTGAAAAAGTAGGGGCGAAGCATTCGGATAGGAAATCTACGGTTTCAGCGATAGGTTATGCCCGAATGCTTCGCCCCTACAGGACGCTGGCCGATGAAGATGTAAGGTTTTGAAACATGATTCTCTCAAAATCTTGCACCTGTGGGAGCGAAAAAAGACCCTAAGACCCTTACCTAGTCTATATTTCACATTTATTCAGCCAGCCCTATTTAGGGTTTGCGGCAAAAAGTTTGTTGGTGGGGTTAGGAGTCGGTCGTCAGTAGCCGGTCGTCAGTATTCAGGAGTTTCAGGCTTTGTTGCCCTCTTTTTTTGTACCAGTTTATGTAGGGTCTGCTGAAAAAGTTTGTTGGTGGGGGCAGGGTGTGGGGTGTGGGGTGTGGGGTGTAGGGTTTTACCGATTTTGAGGTAGTCAGTTACCTAATTTTCAGGGAAAAAGTCCCGGAATTTTACCCCGATCCCTCCAAAGGTCGGCACTTTTTGAGGAAAAAAAAGTCTAAAAGCCTTATCCAACAAGGTTTTTAGATTTATTCAGCAAGCCCTATGTACTAAAAGAAGGATAATGCCAGGTTTTTGATTGCACTAACATCGGATTTTAACAGGTCAAAAGCCTTATTTTAAAAGGGTTTTACCATTATTCAGCCAACCCTAATTACCCTCTTGGGATGTGATGATTCTGCCTTGGAAATAAATGGTACTTTATTTTTTTGCAAGTTCCTTACCGCGACCGACGATCGCCCAGAGATAGCTAATTGCTAAGGCCAAAAACGCGAGGGAAATACTTTCTTTGACGATAAAAATACCCAGACCGATCAGCACACAGGGAACGAAGGTACTTCCCTGACTGGTTAGAATAGTGGCGATGGTCGGCACACTGGTCAACCCGTAGGCGATCGCACACCAAACCCCCACCAGAATCAAAAACACGCTGACGATAACGATCAGACTTGTTACGCTACTACTGGCGAAAAGGGGAACGTAAATGCCGATATTATCGCTGCCGTTGGCGACGGTCAACGCAGCCACGCTATAGGTGCGCGGGTCAAACCAACGGCCGAGGGGGGAATGTTTCGCACCCTCTAGGTTGACTTCGACATTCTCCGGCTCCTCCTCCTTCTCCTCTTCTTTGAGAAGGGAAAAGATGCCGAGAATCACAGGAACGAGGCCTAGATAGCGAATCCATGGGGTAGGGATGAGAAAACACCCGAAAAACCCCGCTAAACTGGCAATAACAAGCAGACTAAAGCCGATATACTGACCGATGACGATATCGCGATGACGGAAGAGTTTCCCCGTTTGGCTGAAGAGAACCGTCAGGATCAATATATCGTCGAGGTTGGTGGCGACGAAGGCCGCTACACCGGTAGATATCGCGATCACAATCTCGATCATGGTTTTTTTCCTTAAGATGGCCGTCGGGTTCGTCCGTTCGTTAAACCTTGTTCGGCTTTTCCTTCAAAGGTTCTGGAACGGGAGAATTTTACTACCTATCCCGATCGAGAAACTGTATTTCGCACGACCGATGGCTCTATCCCGGTGCGGGATGGAAAAAGAAAGCGAGGGCGATCACCGCGTAGGTCGCGACGAGTAATATACCCTCTAGCCAGTTCGAGCGACCGTCGTTACTGATCGAGTTGGCCAGCCAGACGGCGACGGCGACGGCGACCAATTCAAAGATGTCGAAATCGAGAGCCATTGGCTGACCGATGAAATAACCCGCGATTACGAGAACCGGTGCGACAAAAAGTGCGATTTGCAGACTTGAACCCACCGTCACGGAAACCGCCAGATCCATTTTGTCTTTTAAGGCGACCCTAACCGCGGTGGCGTGTTCGGCCGCGTTGCCGATAATTGGCAGCAGGATCACCCCCGTGAAAAGGGTCGTTAATCCTAATTTATGCGTGGCTTCCTCTAGGGTATTAACTAATAATTCCGATTCAATCGCCACCCCGAGCGTCACGAGCAGTAATATCCCCACCCAGAGCCAGAGATTCGGCTTTTTTACGCTTACCGCTTCCCCCGACTCTTCATCGAGATCTGCGTCCCCCACCTCGTAAAGATAGGTATGGGTCTTCATCGAAAAAAGCAGACTCAGGCAATACACAAAAATTAATACCGCCGCCACCGTTACCGAGAGACGCTGTAGGACGCTCTCCTCGATTGCGGCGGAGGTGTATTGAACGGTCGTGGGTAGGAGGATCGCTGCCACGGCGAGATTCATCGACGAGGAATTTAAACGGGCGGTCACGGGCTGGAATTTCTGTTCTTTTTGACTCTCCCCCGCTAACCGCTCGCGCGGTGTAGCGGGGGATTCTCGGTTCTTAGGCTTTTAACTAGATCGACCTGGTTTAACCGGTCGATCCCCGTCAAATCGCCTCCGCGAGCGTTTTCTAACACGGTCAGTCCGACCGCATTTTTTCCTCGGTTCTCAATTACCTTCGCTGATGCCGTATCTCTTGGTTCAATGTTACCGCAAGAATCACACCGGTGGACTCTTTCCGATAACGCTTTTTTGCCGGTAATCGCGCCACAATTAGGACACTCTTGCGAAGTTCCGTTTTTATCGACTTTAAGATAATATTTTCCCCGTTTCCAAACAACAAACGGTAGTATCTCATTAATAAAACTACCGATACCCGAATCTAGAGATTGTTTTCTAACGATCCCTCTAGACCAGGAAACGAAGTTAATATCTTCAACGAAAATATTATCAGCAAAATCGCAAAGGTAATGAGCTAACTTGAAATGCCAATCCCTGCGGGTATTAGACACTTTCTCGTGTAATCTTGCTATCTTCTCTTGGAGTTTTAACCAATTGTTCGAGCCTTTGACTTGATGTTTCAAGCGTCTTTGTAGCAATTTAAGCTTACTCTGTACTTTCAACAAAAATCGAGGGGCTTTGATTAAATCTCCCCGTGAAGTAGCGACAAAACTTTCAATTCCCACGTCGATTCCTAAACAGGTCTTCCCAACTGTCATATCGGGAACTAATTCCGTAGATTGGAAGGAAACCGAAACGTAAAATCCCGACGCTTTGCGGATAATTCGAGCTTGTTTAGGCTCGAACAAGGGCGGGTACTTTCTGGATTTCCTAATCCGAATTTTTCCCAATTGTGGAAAATTCAAACATCCATCCCCTAGAAAGTTTTTTGACAGCGCAGGAAAAACAAAACTCCGCATCTTTTTCTTGAATCTAGGAAAGCCGAAGCCTTTCGATTTTATCTGGTCAAAAGCTTTATCTAAAGTTTTTAAGACTTGCTGTAAAACTTGAGCGTTAACCGTCTTTAATATCGGGTAAACTTTTTTAGCTTCCGTTAGATTTTTAGCTTGAACGAAGTAATTTGGATAGGGTTCATCCGCAGGAATTATGTACTCGGAAACTAACGAACAACGATCCGCAAGACACTTTCGAGAGTTTAACCAATCTTTCCGTTCTGAAAGAGCGTAATT
>NZ_JAPZRB010000134.1:0-2052 GCF_027531105.1 Microcystis sp. LE18-22.4A | reverse complement strand
GGATAAAATTGTCAAAAGTTTCGCTAAACAATTGCGAATCTCGCTACGGTTGGGAGGATTGCGATAGGGTTCAATTAAGACAGTATTAAGGACAATTCTGCCTAATAATCCCAGATAATTGGGGTTGGGTTCGGCATTGGGGGAAAAAAATAAATCTATCTGTCGAGTTTCGTCGCTGACTTCTTTACTGATTTCGACGGTTCCCAGGGGAGAAAGTAATTGTTCAAGGTAATTTTTGGCAAATTGGTCATGGGGTTTCATGGACTGAACAGTTAATCGATAATTTTCAATTGTATCGATCGATTTTTGAATGGTTTTATAAACTTATGTTAACAAAAATGTCAGATATTTCAGAAATCCCTTGACAAATAAAAATCAGTTTTGTTAACTTACGATTGTCTTCGATAAATTCCCTTGAGCATCATGACATTAGCAACAATTATTTAAAATGGGGGGGGGGAGAAGAAACGCTTATACAATTCTCTCCTTCAGGTCTTTTCTCTAGTAGCAACTACAGCGAGCGGATATACTGCTATAGCGACCAGTGCCACAGCCGAAATTAGTCAGCAAGATCACCTTATTATCGCTCAATTTGCTCCTCGTGGTCGTGAATTTGTTTGTCAGTTTAATGGCTCGAATACGACGATTACACCAAATATATCAGGGTCTTTTATTCATAGGGGTTCTTGCTACATTCCCGCCGAAGGAAGAAAATGTATTTCTGTCTATGATAACGTATATCAACCAACAGTTGATGGTACGGAGTGGACAAAAGATTGTGGGGGACTTGTGCCGATAGTTAACGATCCTAACACGGGAAAAAGTTACTATCAATTGAATACGTTTAACAGAAGATTTATTTTATCAAAATAATCTATGAGCTAAAAAATTGACAATAAAAGCGATCGAGTTTTGGGGCTATTTATATCTAACCTCTTTTTCTCTGATCGCTTCACTTGCATCTTCTGGAGTCAAAAGTCGTTGCTGTTTTTCACTAAAGTAAAATATTTGATAATTGGGTGATAATTCCTCTTGTAATTGCCGCCAAATATTGACACCTTCCCTCTCAAAATTGTCTTGACTTACTGCATCAAAAAAATGTGAATCGGCGGGATTGTCCCAATTTATAATTTGATTATAAATCTCTGCCCAATTACTTAACTTCTTTTGGATAGAACTCGATAAAGGTAACTCATCTAAGTCAAGGTTATCAGCAGTTTCCATATCCCAAAGAGGCGAATAGTTATATTCTGCCATTAGTTTAATTTTTCTTTTCATAAAGGTCTTCTCCTAAGAAACGTTGGATGAGTTTTCGGGGAGTGGGATTCGCACTAACTACATAACCATTACTACCAATATCGATAGAAATGTATTGAATTTCTCCTTGATAATCAACTTTATAAATACTTCTGCTCGTTCCTTGAGTGCCGATTAATTGACCCATTGTAATTGCTTTCATCAAGAAATCAATAATATTATTAATCGCAATGCCTCGACGCTGAAAATCTTCTCCATGTTTATTAAGAATATGTTCCCAACCCGATGAAGAATTACCGATTTCTAAAAAGATTATCCGCCCGTTGTCTAATTGAGTAATGGCAATAATATCTTGGGAATTGTGTTTAATATTTCTAAGCTTTAGTTCGTTAATTAACTCCTCAAAACTATTTTCATCGGGCATTGGTTTTTTCAAGGACAAAAATGCTTAAATCGGCGTTTTAACCAGAATCTTGATTGATTTTGACTTAGATTATAGTTAAATCAATTCTCTACCCTTGCGTAGCTTGTCGGACTTGTTCTAAGTCTAAATCCAAAGCTTGAGCGATTTGTTCCACATTTAAACCCAAAGCCAGCAAACGGGGAATAGATTCCAGTTTACCTTCTAGTTTACCTTCTAGTTTACCTTCCCGTCGTCCTTCCCGTTTAGTTGCTTCCTTCCATTCCTGATAGGTTTGAGATAAGGTCATAAACACCTCTCTATCCTCAGTTTCTAGGATGTTATTTATTTCCATACTAACCCGCCAACTAATTAATAATTCCAGCACATTTTCC
>NZ_JAPZRB010000238.1:0-7359 GCF_027531105.1 Microcystis sp. LE18-22.4A | reverse complement strand
TTCTCGGCTGGTGAGAGAGAGTCTATCTTTCTCTAAAAAAATGGAGAATCACGTTGGGGAACCCTTTGGTATTTTATCCATGACTACAATGCACAGCAAAGCAAAGGATTAAGCCGCCATCACTACTACCGAATCACCACCCAACTATTTATTAGTACATGACATAAAAGCAAGCTGTGATTGAGTTATAATTTTTGCAGATGTCTAATGAACTGAAAACTCACAGGGTGCATCTCATATTGGTGACTTTCTCTCACTTATGGTGAGCAGCAGAAGTTATTAAAAGAGGGCGAATGCAATTCGCCCCTACAATAATATTATTGCGCCATCTGATAACTGATAACTGATAACTGATAACTGATAACTGATTAAGACATTTCTAACATTCTTTGAATCGGCAACAGTGCCTTAACTCTTAAATCTTCAGAAATAGTAATTTCTGGAGTTTTATCTCGCATACAGAGATACAATTTTTCGAGAGTGTTCAGTCTCATGTAGGGACACTCATTACAAGCACAGTTATTTAAAGCTGGTGCGGGGATAAATACTTTCTCTGGGGCGGATTTTTGCATCTGGTGAATAATCCCCGGTTCTGTGGCGACAATAAAGGTTTTTTCGGAACTTTTCAGGGAATAATTTAATAGTGCCGTCGTGGAACCAATATAATCGGCATGGCGTAAAACCGATGCTTCACACTCAGGATGGGCGATAATTTTTGCTTCTGGATGGGCGACTTTTAATTCTATTATCTTGCGTTCGGAAAAAGTTTCATGGACAATACAACTACCCTGCCAGAGAACTAAATCTCTACCAGTTTGCTGACTGACGTAATGACCTAAATTGCGATCGGGAGCGAAGATAATCGGTTGATGGGCAGGGATTTGATTAACTATTTTGACTGCGTTGGAACTGGTGCAGATAATATCACTCATGGCCTTAATTTCTGCACTGCAATTGATATAGGAAATCACGATATGATCGGGATATTGGGCTTTAAAACGAGCAAAATCTTCAGGATGACAACTATCAGCTAAAGAACATCCTGCATCTAAATCCGGCAGCAATACCAACTTATCTGGGTTTAAGATTTTAGCTGTTTCTGCCATGAAGTGAACCCCCGCAAATACGATCACATCTGCTGGCGTTCGGGCAGCCTGTTGGGATAAACCGAGAGAATCACCAATATAATCAGCTATATCCTGTATGTCAGAATTTTGATAGTAGTGAGCCAGAATAACGGCGTTTAATTCCCGTTTAAGCTCTTTAATTGCCGTAAATAGGTCATCAGGTAAGCTCGATCGATTTGCGGGTTGAACAGTTGTGAACACGGTGGCATTTATGGTTATTTTTACCAAATACTAAACAAGTCCCTATATCATAGCAAATTTTTTTAAAGTGATTAGGGAGCGAGAGCTTTTTTCCGTGCTCAGTAAACAGTCATCAGTAATCGGTGAACTGAAAACTCACATCTGATCACAAGGGCCGAATCTAAAACCTAATTGGTTAAGTTAAAAGCTTTGATGTGCTTAGTTTCTACCTTCTTTTTTGGAGCCTGTTGCCTTGTACCATGATTAACTCCCAATCCCACTTGAACAACCCGCTTCCTTCTCCCCAATGCTGTAACAAAAAACAACTATCCCCCGATAGCGATCGCTATTGGTCGAATAATTATAAATTTTTGTCAAGGGGTGCGGTCAGACATAGGAATCATCGCTAGAATGAGCCTGAATTGTCAGAAATTTAGTTAAACAAGGTTTTTGGCAATATGCTAATCTGGCTAACACGCTTTTGGACGTGATATGGGGAAAACTTCTTGCGATCACGCTTAAATGGGGTGATATACAGAAAGTTTCTACATATCGTTAAGCTAAACGGCTTTTACTTCGGATCACCGATATAGACTCCAAAAGGTTTATAGCTATTGGATCATGCAGGTTAAGCGCCGTTTAGCTTACTCTGGAGAGTGTTATACAGAAAGTTGACCTATAATATGTAGTTATGCCGCTTAGTCCTTGGTAGGGGCGTAACCGGAGCCGAAGCTGTTGGGATGTAGGGTTAGACTGGCGGAAAGTTTTTAGTAAAGTGTAATTTAAGGTTACTTGTGAGCAAACATTGCTCTGGAGAAAATTTCATAGTATAATCAGCGCCGAGCCAAATACATACTGAACGCAGATGCTTGAAGAATTTGTGAGCTTAGGGAAGTGGTGGCTTCCTAACAAACCAGAAGTAGTAGTTCCAGGAAAACTAAGCTTTTCGCCTGAGAGTGGCGCAACATTAGAATTAATTGGTTCGCTTTATAGTTCACAGTTTGAAGAGATAGGTCAGGTAGAAGACATTGCCTTTCCAAATGAGATTTTTTCCATTGAAGGGGAATCAAATCTAACATCAGCTGTACGACTTGACTTTATAAAGCCTGAGGAAATCATTATTCTCGGTTTGCTTGATAACAATGAAGAAATTACCTTATACAGGTGTTCTGGACGAATTAAAAACTTTGAATTTGTAAAAGGCAGACCGACCCTTTCGTTCAATGTCGAGTATGTTTTTAGAAAAATTCACTTTGAATATGAACAGGACATAAAATTGAAATCTATTTCTGTTCAATATTCTCATCTAGAGAAATGGGTTGGCAAATCTGGAATAGAGGTTTTTGTATCTCAAGAAGAGAACAAAATATGGATGAGTTATCAGCCGCCATCGAACATTCATTTGACGAAAATTGGCAGTCTGGATTTATATATTACCTTTTCTCCAGTATGTGTTCATCCATTTTACTCCTATTTTGGCGCAATCTATTACAATGCAAATATTGAGCAAAAAACTTATCTGACCATACAAAATCCCTGCAATCAACCAATAGATGATTGTGTCAATTTATTGATAAAATTCAGTGATTTTTTAAGCTTTGCAATGACAAAAGCAACTTCAGTAATTAAGGTTACTGGGAAAGCAGATGTCATTCATGAAAAGCCTGTAAAGCAAGCAAATGGAGATTTCACACTGGAAAAAGAGGCGCGGGAAACTCAAGTCATCATAATATTTGGTTTATGGAATTTTACGAAGAGTTCTGAGATAAACTTGTCCCCCGATAAAATGCTATTTCTATTTAGTGATGTAGAAAACAATTTGGGATCAGTCTTTGAAGCATGGATTAATAAAAGGGAGGAATATGAACCTGTTTTTGACTTGTTAATGGCAACAATATATGCCTCTAGCCTTTACTTGCATTATAAATTTCTAAATATAATCCAAGCTTTGGAGGCTTATCATACAAGCAAGTATGAAGGTTCATATCAAGATAGAAAGATTTACAAAAAAGGACTTTACAAGAAATTTATAGAGGTATTGAGAGATTTTCCAAGTGAAAGTGATGATCAAGAAAATGGAATTAGTGATGAGTTTAGAAACGCTTTAAAGGGAAAAATAAAAGATCAAACACGCTTTACTTTAGAGACAAGACTCAAAGAACTTCTTAGTGATGTGTTCTCCTTGCTGCCAAATAATTTTATAGGAAGCGTAAAAGATAGGGAATTATTTTCTAGGAGAGCTTCTGAAACTCGGAATGCATTGACGCATCATGATAAAGAAAAACGACAACAGGCGGCAAGAGGTCGGGAGTTATTTCAACTTTTTCATACGTTGACTGTGATCCTACAAATTTGCTTATTAAGAGAGCTAAACCTTACCGATGAGTCTATTAAAATTCTTGTGGAGCGAAATAGAGCATATCAGAATGAATGGCGACCACCTTCAAACTGATTAACCACTCACGATTATATTGCTTGTTAAGTGCGATCGCTATTGCTGTAGGGTGCGTTCCCTAATGCAAGTCCTACTGCTCCACTGATCGATTTTGGGGAACGCACCATGCACATTTATTGAAGCCGTGGGTTAAAGTGCGATGCCGCTCTGATGGGTTGAGTTCTGGATTGGCAACCTGTCACCGAGCAAACCCGACAGTGTTGGAATGATTCTGATAGCTGACGGCTAATAGCCAAGGGTTATCAATGCTAGGATAAAGGCTTGAGTAGAGAACGATCGAGCGAAAGCCATGTCATCGACAGAAGTAAAAACCCCGCCCCCAGACAGTCCCGAATTCCTCGACGAATTGCCCGGAGAAGTGGAAATGTCCTTATTTGACCACTTGGAGGAGTTGCGGCGCCGGATTTTTTATAGTTTAATTGCCGTGGCCGTAGGTGCGGTGGGATGTTTTATCTTCGTTAAACCCCTAGTACAAGTGCTGGAAGTCCCTGCCCAAGGGGTAAAATTTTTGCAGTTGGCCCCGGGAGAATTTTTTTTCGTCTCCCTAAAAGTAGCTGGATATAGCGGCATACTGGTGGCTAGTCCCGTCATTCTCTTGCAAATTATCCTCTTTGTGCTGCCGGGGTTAACCCGTCGCGAACGGCGTTTAATTGTCCCGGTAGTGTTAGGATCGAGTGTTTTATTTTTTACCGGTTTATTTTTTGCCTATATTGCCCTGATTCCCGCCGCTTTAAACTTTTTTGTCAGTTATGGGGCGGAAGTGGTCGAACAAGCTTGGTCGATCGAGCGCTATTTTGAATTTGTCTTACTTTTACTTTTTAGTACCGGCATCGCCTTTCAAATTCCGGTTATTCAATTGATTTTGAGCTTTTTAGGCATTATTTCCTCGCAAACGATGTTATCGGGTTGGCGTTTCGTGGTTTTAGGGGCAGTGATTTTAGGTGCGATTTTAACCCCTTCCACAGATCCTCTCACCCAATCCCTGTTAGCAGGGGCGGTCTTGGGTCTATACTTTGGGGGCATTGGGGTAGTGAAATTAACGGGACGTTGATTAGCTATTAGCCGTCATAGGAGACAGGAGACAGGAGTGGGAAGTGGGAATTATGAATTATAAATTATGAATTATGAATTGGCGAGCGGGGAACAGGGAGAACAAAGCTGCCTTTTGCATGAGTGCATGAGTGCCTGAGTGCATGAGTGCATGAGTGCCTTTTCTGGCTGATGGCTGATGGCTAAAAAGCTGATAGAATTTGACGGCTGAAAACTAATTAAGCCAGAAAGCTAGAGATTGATTCTAGATTGATTGACATACTCCCACCGTCAAGCTACGCTGTGACGGGGGATTCTTTCCATAAGCTGTTCGTAATTTAAATTGCTTGTTGAGACGAGGCAAGAGGCAAGAGGCAAAAGGCAACACCCCCCGACGTCGGGGGGGCAGGGGGGGTGGGGGGTTTGGGTCGGTTTCTGTTTGCCCAACAGTACCGTTGAGATGATTTCCCAAATATTTTAACCCTTTTTTAAGAATGTTGATGGCTGCATTATGATCCCTATCTAAGACTGTTTTACAGTTAGGACATTGATGAGTTCTAGTGCTTAATGTTTTTTGAACTCTCGTCCCACAAACTAGATCTCTTGCAAAAGTAATCAAGATATATCCTTTTGTCGGTAACGAAGTTCGTAATTGTAGATACCAGCAATCAAATTCAATCTCAGACCAAATCGCCGTCTGCGATTTCTGTATCTTGATGAAAGTATCCGAAATATTTTGAGACGACGATGAATATGTTCTATAACTATGCGCCGTTGTGATAACTGACGATTGGCTTTTTTTTGCTCTTTACTTAGTTTTTCTTTTTTCTTTTTTTTATGAGGAATTTGACTGTTTTGATGGAGCTTCTGAATTCCTTGATAGCCTTTATCCCCTAATATTTCTATTTTCTTATTTAACCTTATTTTGCTCTCTTTCCACAGTCGAAAATCATGGACTCTTCCTTTCTCACAACGGACACAGATTACCTGCTCGCTTTTTTGGTCGCAACGCGCTCGCTGCGCGAGATCGGCAACGACTTGCGACTTTAATGTGTGGTATCCCTGCTTGCCACTATAGTATGATTTCTGTTTTTTTTTGGGTCTTTCTATCTCCTGTTCTGACACATCCACCACTATTACTTCTATTTCACTATTACTTTCTAAGAGGGCTTTTTTTCCGGGTAGATTAAACAGACCTGATTTGATGAGAACATTCTCTACTTTCCTAACAATTCTATACGCCGTTGATTCGTTAATACCCCAACTATTTCCCCGATGAAAATAGGTGCGATATTCTCGCCAATATTCTAATGTTATTAGTAGTTGGTCTTCCGTACTCAATTTGCTAGGTCTACCTGTCTTTTTTTGCCAAACTTTTTCTGCCTTTAGGACTGTTACCATATCCTTAAATGTATCTGGATACACGCCACACAAGCGTTTGAACTCTGTTGGCTTTAAAGTTTTTACTTGTTCGTAATTCATCTTTCAATCTTAACTCTTGGACTATTTTATCCTATTTTGTCTAGACTTATGCAAGAGATCTAATATGAATCAAAATCCAGATTTCTTCACCCCTGAGTAACCAGACTTTATAAAGTTTGTCAGCAAAACGTTTTTTTGTCTTTGCTGAAGCGGTAATCCGTTTGAGTTCTTTTTCTAGGGATTCGGGAATTTTTGTCCAATCAATTAGTTGGTGAACTTCAGGAAAGAAGAAATGTAAAAACGCTTCAAAATATTCGGTTAATGCTTCTTTCCAGGGTTCATCATAATTGGCGGTTGGTTGTTTCATGGCGAGTCGCTACCAATTGGAAAGTTAGGCACTCATCTAAATCTATTATTCCCCATAAATATCATCAATGCTACTTGTCGTCACAAAACTTCCCATTAGAGCAACCTACATCTACATCTTTGTTCTAACATTTATTGGTAAAACTATATAATGCCGTCAGATATTTGGGGTAGGAGTTAAAGGCACCGGGAAGGATATCTTTGACCAAAAAAGGAGTTGACATGATTTTTTCCTGAATAAAGGGTGAAAATTTTAAAATCGCCGTTTCCCGCACTTGGGACAGTCCTAGTCGTTACCATGCCAAGAAGCGGCTCAATCATCGCCGTCAGCGTTGGGTTTCATGCTTTAACCCAACCCACGTTCATCTCTGGTATAGATTAGAGTCGATTATTAACATTGATTTTTGCTTATGATTTATTATGGTTTCAGTGGGTATTAATGGGGGTTATTATAAAGTTTTTTGAACGGCTCTTCTGGTTTATGTGTGGGAACGAGGTCTATACTGATATTTTCTAGTTTCTTCCGCCGCTCGACTGAGCGTCGCCGAACGTCAACATAGCCCTAAAAGTCTTGCTTGATAGGTATTTCACGGTTTCATAAGCAAAAATCATAACACAAAGTCGAGAAGAGCCAAAAAATATACTTTGCACGGCTACAACTTGCATTTTTTACTCAAAGACAATAATATAGTTTAAGAGTCATAATTAGAAGCAAAGCACTCATTGAAAACATGATTAACCTAGAATTCACGGAAGAAGAAAAGAACTCACTGTATTATG
>NZ_JAPZRB010000017.1:0-1126 GCF_027531105.1 Microcystis sp. LE18-22.4A | reverse complement strand
AGGTGGTTAGCTGAACGTTGGGAAAAACTGATAGTTTTATCGACGTAAGAAGCAGAAAAATTAGCTAAATTAACAGGATGTACTCTCAGACAATTTCAAGAGAGATAGGCTTTTAGTGGCTTGGGAACAAGCTTTATCAATCTCTTCATAATAAATATTGGCAGAGGACTAAAGATTAGTTATTGTGACTAACTCTTTTGATTAGAAAAAGATAAACTTGAGAATTTTCATTCAAATTTATTGACTCAAAATCAGCTGTACTTAATTTAAATGAATCAACCCTACCCGATGTCGGGGGGGCAGGTGGGGTGTAGGGTTTTACCGATTTTCATCTGGTCAATTACCTAATTTTCAGGGAAAAAGTCCCTGAATTTTCCCCCCGCTCACTCCCACGGCCGGTACTTTTGGATTGACAAAAAGTCTAAAAGTCTTATCCAGCAAGGTTTTTAGATTTATTCAGCCAGCCCTAATTAATGTTAGACTGGGGAGTAATCCACGGCTCATCACCAAAGTACAAACTATGACTACTGCTACTGATATAGGCACATTAGTCACCCGTTCCCCAGATATTGGTAAGGATCGTCCAGTCATTACAGGGACGGGAACCTCTGTTCGTCGAGTGGTTGTTTTGTATAAGCAAGGTGCAAGTGCAGAGGAAATCGCTCGTCGTATGAGCCATTTAAGTCTTGCCCAAGTTTATGCTGCTTTGGCTTATTATCATGCTAATCGCGATGAGATTGAAGCAGATTTGGCTGAGGAAGACGCTGAATACTGGAAGCTGGCATTATTGCACGGCAAAAAGGCTTAACAAATTTTTAGATGGACAAGATACTTTTGTACATTGACGAAGATTCTATGGATGAGGACTTCGTACAAGCCTTAAGATCGCGCAATGTGGATGTGTTGACAGTTGCAGATGTGGGAATGCTCTATCGCTCGGATGAAGAACAAATAGATTGGGCAAGACAAAACGGTCGGGTTATTTTTAGTGGGACTTAAACAAATTTCAAGCCCAAACAAAGCCTAAACTGGCTTTGTAAGCGGCAAACACATCCCGATTCTCGGTCAGCCACTCAAAGAAACGGAAAGACATCGCTGTCCGAAAAGCTGCCAAGGCTTCCACAAA
>NZ_JAPZRB010000109.1:0-1945 GCF_027531105.1 Microcystis sp. LE18-22.4A | reverse complement strand
AGGTGGTTAGCTGAACGTTGGGAAAAACTGATAGTTTTATCGACGTAAGAAGCAGAAAAATTAGCTAAATTAACAGGATGTACTCTCAGACAATTTCAAGAGAGATAGGCTTTTAGTGGCTTGGGAACAAGCTTTATCAATTTATTCATAATCAATATTGGCAGAGGATTAAAGATTAGTTATTGTGACTAACTATTTTGATTAGAAAAAGATAAACTTGAGAATTTTCATTCAAATTTATTGACTCAAAATCAGCTGTACTTAATTTAAATGAATCAACCCTACCCGACATCGGGGGGGCAGGTGGGGTGTAGGGTTTTACCGATTTTGAAGGGGTCAATTACCTAATTTTCAGGGAAAAAGTCCCTGAATTTTCCCCCCGATCACTCCCATATCTGGTACTTTTTGATTTACAAAAACTCTAAAAGTCTTAACCAACAAGGGTTTTACCATTATTCAGCAAGCCCTAGATAGAGTCCTATAGCAGCGGGCAGAAGCCAGTATTTCCGCTGCTTTTGCCCCCTTTTAGAGAGATTCTTCGCTCACGGAACCATCTTCTTGCACCCAGGCGAGATTTTTAATCATCCGATCGCGGGCATAGGTACGAATTTGTGCCTCGCTGCGACCCCCTAAATCGATCGCCACTCTCAGATTAGGATCACCGTTGCGAAGGGAGCGAGCTTTACTAAAAGTCGCTATCTGGGCGTTATTACCCAAAGGGATAAGCAACCAGTCGAGGGGGGCAGCTTGAGTGGGTAAAGTCTGCCCCGATAATAAACTTTCGTGCAGTTCTTCGATATTCAGGGAAAAACCGATACCCGGAGCCGATTGGCCCTGGGGATGAAAAACGCCCAATAATTGATCATAGCGTCCGCCCTGGCCTAAAATACTGAGATTTTGCTGGTGATAACTAACCGCCTTAAAAACGATGCCGGTGTAGTAATCAAAGGTTTGAATCAGACTTAAATCGAGAATTAGGGGGAAAGGCCAAGAGCGATCGGCATTAAGCAGCTCTACTAGGGATTTAAGGTTATTAACGGCTTTTTGGGCTGATTCTTCCTGGGCTAATACTGCCACTTGTGCGAGGACATCCTCAGGATTACCGCGCAGGTGAAATAATTGTCGGGCTTGCTGCCGGAGGGTTTCGTTGGGATAGGGAAGATTTTCGAGGCTAACGTAGTCGAGGAGGGCTAAACAGCGTTTCACCTGTTCGCGTAAGGGAGCCGGAAAGGGAGAAAGTAGCGAACGAGTCAAACCCGCTTCTCCTAAAATAATCTGCCAGTTAGGGACGGCCAAACTATCGAAACAGTCGGCTAGGAGCAGTAAAATCTCGGCATCAGCTAGTAAACCGCCAGAAAAGAGCAGTTCTACCCCCGCTTGATAGAATTCCACTTGACGACCGTGATAACCGGCGCTAGGGCGACGAAAAACGTTAGCCCGATAACAGAGACGTTGGGGATAGGACTCCCCACTCATGCGGGTGACGGCACTGCGGGCAATGGAAGCGGTTAATTCAGGGCGTAATCCCGATAGTCCTTGACTATCCCCGTGGAGTTGGATCACGGTGCTGGGATCGATCGCACCGCCTGCGGTGAGGGTATCGAGCCATTCAATGGTGGAGGTGACGATCCTTTGATAGCCCCAACGCTGAAAGACAGACTGAAGGCGATCGTTAATCCAGCCTTTTTGGGTAACTTCTAGGGGTAATAAATCCCTTGTCCCCGCCGGGGGTTGATGAATCATCGAAAATTTGGGTCTGAAACCCCGTCGTAGAACGACGGCTTTACTGTTAAATATTAGCACATTTACGAAATATATGCTAAAATGTGAGGTATGGAAAAAGCCTATTCGTTTCGATTTTACCCAACACCCGAACAAGAGTCGCTATTGCGGCGCACATTGGGCTGTGTAAGATTAGTTGACAACAAAGCTCTCCACGAACGAA
>NZ_JAPZRB010000256.1:0-1139 GCF_027531105.1 Microcystis sp. LE18-22.4A | reverse complement strand
GAATCGTCTGATTAAATCTTCCCGTGAAGACTCCAATAATAAACGACTAGACTCCATCGGTGATAACTTGAGCAACTCATCAATGACTTTTATTAAAGACTCATCCAATTCTCCAAACCTCACTTGCATTAAATTTTCAATAATTTGTCGTTGTCCTTGTTGAAGTCCTTGTTGAAGTCCTTCTCGTTTGGTCGCCTCTTTCCACTCTAAATAAGATTGAGATAAAGCCATAAATACCTCCCTATCTTCTGATTCTAAAAGATTGTTAATTTCAACACTCACACGCCAACTAATCAATAATTCCATGACATTTTGACGGAAAGAATCGCCAGAGGGCAACTCAAGCAACTCTCTCACCGCTTGGCTTTGGGTTTTCCCCCGTCCCAACAATCTTAACAGTAAAGTGTCTGGGGTAATAGGTAACTGATTAATCGCTATAATTGCCGTTCGGTGAGAGGGAGATAAAAAGTAAATCCCTTCTGTCCAGTTTTCCAGTTCTAACTTAGCATCAAAACTCTCTAGGATGTGTAAACTAATAGAAGTAGCCAAAATCCATAATTTAGGTAAGTCATCCTCGTTTAACTCAGTTTTTTCCCGTTTCCCTTTCCGTTGAAGTTCAGCGAAAATCGAAAACAATTTTAAGATACAGTGGCGAATTTCCGTTCGACTGGGAGCATTGCGAAAAGGCTCAAGCAAAGTGCTTGTGGTCACCATTTGCCCTAAAAGACCCAAAGATTGAGCATTTCCCCGCATATTAGGGTGAGGAGAGAAGAAAATATCCACCTGACGGGTTTCATCCGCCACTTCCTTGCTAACTTCCACCTTTCCCAGAGGAGACAGCAATTCTTCTAGGTATTGTTTGGCAAATTGGTCGTGAGGTTGTCGAGTCATGTCTTCAATCTTAGATCAGAAAAGACCAGACCGCACCCGACCCCTTTCATAACCTCAGCTTATCAATGGTATAAGTAACAATAGTTTCAAACCCCTTTACAAACCGTTACAAACTCTCTAAGATAGAGACATCATCAATCGTACCTCGATAACTTAATAGGAATCATAAACCAATGACCACCACTCTACAACAGCGCGAGAGCGCTTCCCTGTGGGAGCAGTTCTGTCAGTGGATCACCAGCACCAAC
>NZ_JAPZRB010000600.1:0-9212 GCF_027531105.1 Microcystis sp. LE18-22.4A | reverse complement strand
GAACCGGCGATCGATCCTGCCACGGTTGAGGTGAGGGCATTTCTCAGAAAGATGACGTATCAACTGATTTACTGTTGACGAGGAGTTTGTGCGGCTTTAGATTTATTAGGAGTTTCTCTGATTTGTACCCAGTAACGGGGCAGCGGAAATTCTGTTAATCTTTCCCAAAGCACAGGTTATGGCTTTTTGTCAATCGAGAAAGTCCCGATCCATAGCTTGTTTCAGGGCATAAAAACAGCAAAAAGAGGGAATCCCTTACTCTAAAGATTAATTGCCATCAGTATAGCGATCGCTATACAGCGAACTCTAGGGAATCGCTCCACTCCAGAGACAGTCAACGGTACAGCCATTTTCAAGGGAAAATGTACCCAGTGACGGCTTGTCAATTTATTCTGAGAAGCTCTATGCAGTAAGGGTTTTGTTAATTTTTTAGTATTTATGTATGGGGAAGTCCAGTAATACCAAAGATAGATGCCAAGTAGATCAGAAACCGCTAGACTAAGGGCAGCAAAACAAACCCATTATTACAAGGTAAGCGCATCTTAATAATCTTTGACAAAATATAAAATGAACTCGGAGAGCAAACTTATATGTTTCAATTAAGCATTCTAGCTCAAGTTTCTGAATCTGTAATACTTTAACTGCAAGTATACTTATATGAGGTAAGTTCAGTGATAGAAGAAATGTATGTTGAGCAGGTTCGCAGACCCAAAAATTATATGGTCTTTAGCGCAATCGACTAGGAGAAACGAACATCTTGCATCGTACAACAAGTTACAAAACAATTGCTCAGATTCTCAAGTTCCAAAAGTAGTTGACAAAGGAAAAATCATCATGGATGCTAACATAAAAAACTTTTTTAATAATTGCGATCCGACAAAACCGCTAAATTACGGTAACACAGAAGACAAGAGTTATTATATCGATTTTACTTCTGTACGAGGAGTTGAAGTTATTAAACAACTCAAAGACTCTATTGAATGGGATACAAATCGTACTTACCAGCTATTTACCGGCCAGATCGGCTGCGGTAAAACTACAGAATTATGGCGACTAAAGACAGAATTAGAACAAGATAACTGGGGTGTTGTTTTTCTTGATGCAAGTATTGGATTAGAGATAAATGATCTCCGTGTAACCGATCTTTTAATATTCATTACTTACGGAATTAGCAATGAATATATTAAAAATACCAACGAAAATTTTCTGGGACAGTGCTTTCCCAATTTCCAAAATATATTTAATAAGATTCTTGGCATTATACAAGAGAAATTGACAATATCAGACATTGGATTATCGGTAGGTTTGGCTACGATTACTGCCCACGTCAAAGAAAGTCCGAAAATAAGAGACAGGCTAAGTAATCAACTTGGGATGTTTATGCCCGATCTTATTAGGGCAATTAATGAGGAAGTGATTGGATTAGTAATTGAGAAGTTAGAAAATCAAGGTAAAAAAGGATTAGTAGTAATTGTTGATGGTCTCGATAAAATGATAGATATTGAGCAAGCAGAATCTCTATTTATCAACAAAACTCAACAGTTGCGTTCTTTTATATGCCATATAATTTACACAATTCCCATGAGTTTGGTATTTTCTGATAAGTTTCAGGCACTCCTCCAGAATTTTGCAGAAACACCGAAAGTATTACCGATGATACCTGTACGTCGGCGCGATGGCGGTGAGCATGAGGAAGGAATAAAACTGCTTAAAGAAATGGTACTAAAAAGAGTTTTTCCAGATTTACCAAAAAATCAACTTTTTGAGCAAATTCCCTTACTTTTTGAAAGTGATGAGGCTTTGAACCGATTGTGTCGAGTTAGTGGAGGTCATGTAAGGTATATACTTTTGTACTTGAGAGACTGGATTAGGAGCCAGGAACGATTACCCCTTTCCCAACCATATCTGGAAAGGATTATTGTGAAATACTGCAGCGACATATGTTTAGGTATAACTGAAGAGGACTGGAGATTACTTTGTCAAGTTGCGAAAACACAAGAGTTGGCTGGGGCTAGATACTACGAACGGCTGATTCGTAGCTTGTTTGTCTATAAATACGACGAACAGGGTCAGGCGTGGTTTGATGTTAATCCGATTCTTGCAGAATCAAAGAAAATGAAAAAAGAATGCCAAGCTGAGACAGAGGACTACAACAATGACTAATTTAAATTCTCCTCAAGAGGTGGATGATCAAAACAATGAATCTTTGCTGAGTTTAGCATGGGAAATCGAAAACTCTCAAGGAAAATTTCAGGTTATGTTAGCTCATTGCAACTATGGTAACTTGCGCAAATCAATGAAGCAGGAATTACAAAAGATTTGTTCGATTAAATCAATTAAAATTGACGAATTCTCTCTACAAGAGTCGTCTAAGAATATCTATACTCCCATTGTCAATTATTACCAGACTAAATCATCAAAAGCTTTGATGGTAGTAGGTTTGGAGTCAGTGAGCGATCTTGAACCTATCCTGAAAGATTTCAACTCAAATCGAGAGTCCTTTCAGAAAAACCTTCCTTGCCCGATGGTCTTGTGGGTTAACGACCAGATTCAAGTGCAAATGAGAAAGCTGGCTCTTGATTTTAAGACTTGGGCAACAATAACTACATTTGAGGTAGATGCTAACACATTAATTGAGGCTATTAAGACCCAAGAAAAGCAACTGTTTTCCTGCACATTAAATGCTGGCTCAGGTAAATTTGTTACCAATAATTTAATTTTTTATAAAGATTATCAATTAGAACTTGAATCAGCCTTGAGAGATTTAAAAAACTGTGGGTACGAGTTAACTGAGCAAATACAAGCTAGTATCGAGTTTTTTCAAGGTCGGGAGGATTACGCTAGTGGAATAACGGAGGAAGCTTTAAAGCACTATCAAAAAAGTCTCGATTTCTGGCATAAAAATCAGCTATTAAAGCGAGAAGGGATTGTCCTATTTGACATGGGGCTTTGTTATTTAAAGCAACCATCAAAATTAACACGAGATGAAAGTTTAAGACAAGCGAGAGGGCATTTTGAGGAATGTCTGAAAAAATTTGAACAGGCTGAACAAGAAGAAGGAAGTTCAAATAATTTAGTCGCTAAATTCATCAATCAACTATGTGAAGTTTTGCAACAAACCTCGGATTACTATCGAGACGAATTGGCAAAGGAAAACCAGCTATCTAACCCAAATGAAGCATCATTAAACCAATTGGATGAAGAACGGCAGAAGATATTAGATGAACTAGATAAAATATCGCAAATATCTTTGGCTTTACAGCGACTAAATTTCGATCCTTTGAGAGAAGCTGAAGCTTACAAATTTATTACCTATGTCGCCGAGCAAAAAGAAAATTTGCGAGATGCGAATAATTCAGCCAAGAAAGGCTTAGAAATTATCAATAATTTGCAGAATATTTATTTATTAGTCATGGCAAAAGTCCAAGCAAAATTAGACCAAAAAGCTGCCATACAAACTCTGGAAAAAGCCAGAGAAAATGGACTTTTAGATGACCCAGAACTTTACATCCGTATTTTAGAAACTCTTTGGTCATTTTATTTTGAAACAAAAGACTATCTACAGGCTTTTAAAATCAAACAGGAGCGACGTTCAATTCAGCAGCAGTTTGGTCAGCGTACTTTCATCGGTGCTGGATGTTTACAACCCCAACAACAAGTTGGTAGGGAGCAAGGAGAAGTTGCGTTAGAGATTAAGATATGTCGGCAGCAAGATATGGATGAACTCAAAAGGCGAATCAAAGATCGAGATCATATGCATAAGCTGACCATTCTGCACGGACTTTCGGGAGTTGGCAAAAGTTCCATAATATGTGCGGGTTTAATCCCCGCCTTAGAGCAAGATAATTTTCAAGGAAAGCAATGCAAACCAGAGATCATCACTACAAGTCCTGCTTTTGAAAAAGAATGGATTGATGATTTAAAAGAAAATCTCAAAAATTCTCATTATAAAAATTCTGATTATTTCTATGTGTTAATTTTTGACAATTTTGAGTTTTATTTACTCAATTATAGCCAGAAAGAACTAGAAAGTATTTATGAGTTGATAAAAACTTTACTCCAGAAAGATAATGTCGGTTTGATTATCTCTATCGGGGAAGATCACTTGTCCGACTTATTAGATTTGGGAAGCTGGACTAGGTTAGATATTTTGAGCCAACAATTCCGCTACCGACTAGAAGATTTAACTAAAGAAGATGCCATGTCTCTCTTAACAAACTTGGTTAAAAAACCTCGATTAAACTGGGAACAAGACTTGATAGAAGAGATAGTAAAAGATTTGTCGAAAAACTCAGGTAAAGTCCGCCCAATTGAGTTACAACTTTTAGGTATGATCATTCAAGATGCTAGAATTACTAGGAGGGAAGAATATGAAGAACTCAAGAAAACAGGAATTGAAAGTTGGTTAGATAGGATTATTAAAGATTGTGGTACTGAGAATGAAAAAATTGCCCAAATCGTCCTCTATTTACTTACTATATCGGAAAAACAAAATGATATTTGTCCTCAAAAGACGAGAAACGAAATAGAGGATAAAATAGAAATAATTAAGTTGTTAGACTCAGAAAATGCCGAACTTGTCGAGGTGCAAAAAAATTCCTTAGATGTAGTGCTAGAAGTTTTAGTGGGCTGGGCTATAGTTAAAAAGATAATGCCTAAAAGAGCGAGACAAGTATCTATGACTTGCTCTTATCAGTTAGCTAACGAGACTCTGAACGAGTTTGTCCAAAAAATGTTTAATCGAGATAGTCATTTGACAGAACTTGCAATGAAACTCCGCAAGCCTGAAACAGAACTGAGAAAAGCTATTACCAATCAGAAGATAGTTCAACTTAATTCAAAAGCTTGGGCTTTATTTTTGGACAATGACCAACTTGAAGCATTATCAACAAGTGTTGAAGCTGGCAAAACATTTCTGGATAACGAGAAAATCCTTGACGGAGAGAATGAACTCAAAGAAGACACGACAAATAATCTCCGACAGATATACTCTGCGATGGAAGAAACCAACCGTTTGACAAAACATACCGGTAACGTCAATAGTGTGACTTTCAGTCCAGATGGTCAACTCATTGCTTCAGCTAGTGCAGATAGGACGATTAGACTTTGGTCTCGTGAAGGTGAGGAGATAAAAATCCTGAATGGACATAAAGATTGGGTGAGAGATGTCTGTTTCAGTCCAGATGGTCAACTCATTGCTTCAGCTAGTGCAGATAGGACGATTAGACTTTGGTCTCGTGAAGGTGAGGAGATAAAGATAGCTCCAATGGAACATCAGGATAGAGTCAACAGTATCAGTTTTAGTCCAGATGGTAAGATTATTGTTTCCAGCAGTGATGATCATACCATTAAACTCTGGGATATTAACCGTGATTTGTCAGAGGAAATTTCGGTATCTTTAAGACAAACTTTTTTCAAACACGCTTTAGATCATCAAGATGGACATTCTGGTTCAGTTAACAGCGCAATTTTCAGTCCTCCTAATATTCGTTATGGTATTCACGATCAAATAATTGCTTCAGCAAGCGATGATGAAACTATCAAGCTTTGGAGTCTCGATGGCAAATGCCTTGCCACTCTTAAAGGGCATCAGGGAATTGTAAGATGGGCAACATTTAGTCAAAATGGTCAACTTCTTGCTTCAGCTAGTGATGATTACACTGTCAAAATCTGGGGTATTGACTACACTCTAGTAACAAATTCTGACGGAAAAACTGATTGCAAAATTAATGGTACTTTACTGACAAATCTTCAGGGCCATCATGATTGGGTCTGGGACGTAAATTTTAGCTTTATTTCTGACAGTAAATTACTGGCATCAGCTAGTGACGATAACAGTATTAAACTTTGGAATCTTGATGTCCAATTTCCTCAAAATATGCAAGCGCACCAAGAAAAAGTTTGGGCGGTGAGCTTTAGTTCAGATAGTCAATTCCTAGCCACAGCTAGTTCTGACAAAACCGTTAAAATCTGGAATCTTGAAGAGAAGAAACTACTTAAGACATTAGACGAACATACTGATTGGGTATGGGCTGTTAATTTCAGTCCCGATGGCAAGTTTCTTGCTTCAGGTGGTGGGGACAAAAGTTTGAAAATATGGAAGGTAGGTGAAAGTATTTCTGAAATTTCTCTGATAGAAGATATTAATATTCAAAATCACAAATATACTAACTATGCTCATAAGGATTGTATCTGTTGTGTAAAATTCAGTCCTAATAGTCAACTACTGGCTTCTGCCAGTGCTGATAATACTATCAAGCTTTGGGATATTAAAGGCAATTGTATTAATACATTAAAAGGGCATGAGGATAAAGTTTATAGTATTTATTTTAGCTCGGATGGAGAAAAAATTATTTCGGTTAGTGCTGACAAAACTATTAAACTTTGGTCATGTTCTACTGGTGAAGAAATCAAGACTTTTTGTGGGCATAAAGAGTGGGTCAATTATGCAACATTTAGTCCAGATGATCAATATATTGCCTCAGCCAGTAATGACAATACCATCAGAATTTGGGATATGAATGGAAAAAGTAAAATTATTGGACGACATCGAGGAAAAGTCTGGAGTGTCCGCTTCATCAACGAGAAAACTTTAGTTTCAGCTAGTGAGGATAAGACGCTGAAATTATGGACATTAAAGGAAGGATTTTGGAAGCTAGAGAAAGAAGAGGTAGGAATAATGCAGCCTAACCCAATCAAGGGAATTAGTAATAAAATTACTAATGTAAAGCTAAGTCCAAATCGAAAAATACTAGCTGCGCCAACTAACGATGGTATTATCCAAATTTGGAATATCGAAAAGTTGAAAATTGAACCTCTTGAGTTAAATTCGTTACTGAACAAAGGTGAAGATTGGCTCAATAATTATCGGAGAAGCAGAGTTGAACAACCCCCACCCCAATAGACCTCGACCTAATATTATCTTTCTAGTTAACCCCGGTTCAGGATAACACTATAGCCATTTCAGATAAGTCTTATACCTGGACTTCCCCCGTATAAACCTACTAACTATGGCTAAAAGTTTTACAGAGCCTGAGTTAAAGCAGTATAATACTAATGGACTACTGGACACAAAATCCTGAAGTCTTTACGCTGATAGGGTTTGAGGCAAAATTTTTCAAATTTGACCTTTAGACCATTATAGCTTGTTTCGGGTCAGAAAACCAGTAAAAACATGGCTACAGAGGGAATCCCTTACTCTAAAGATTAATTGCCATCAGGTTAGCGATCTCTATACAGCGAACTCTAGGGAATCGCTCCACTCCAGAGACAGTCAACGGTACAGCCATTTTCAAAGGGAAAATGTACCCAGTGACAGCTTGTCAATTTTTTCTGAGAAGCTCCATAAGGGTTTTGTTAATTTTTTAGTATTTATGTATGGGGAAGTCCAGACATATCTATCATTAAATTTCGGTTTCAGCAGCTTCGCGTAAACGGCTAATTGTACTTTTGGCCTCTTTGAGTAGGTCATGCCAATCATCTGGAGGATAACCGGTCTCCAGCATTTTTCTAAAGACTCTATAAGCGTCTGTACTACTCTCATAAGCTCGCTTAGAGTTTTCATCATTGACCCAAGCGAGGAGAATTATTTTACTCTCTTGATGATATCGAAAAAACAGTCGATACTGCTGAAAAAACTTGGCTCTAAACCAGTGTTTGTAATCGTCTCCAAGCGTAGTTCCCTGTCGATACTCACTGCGAGTTGGGTCTTGAGGAATAGTATCAAAGGCTAACTTTGCTATGGCAGCTAGACGCTTTGTCGCATTTTTCCTTTTGTAATCTTGAGGAAACTTGTGGCGCAGCTCTTCAACCTGCGTCACAAGTTCTTCAAACTGTTCAAGGAACAGAGGATGAGCAAATATGCTCCATCCATTAATTACTAGGGGCTGATCTATAGACAACCTTATTCGTCCTCATCCAGAAGTGGTGCATCAAGCTCCAGATCAACGCCAGAGACCAAGT
This sequence comes from Microcystis sp. LE18-22.4A, assembly GCF_027531105.1. Lineage (NCBI taxonomy): Bacteria > Bacillati > Cyanobacteriota > Cyanophyceae > Chroococcales > Microcystaceae > Microcystis > Microcystis sp. LE18-22.4A. Next base: position 1,250 of record NZ_JAPZRB010000600.1, on the reverse strand, counting down.
ATTGAACATGATTGACTAGGTTAGAACTAATTGCCTGTATGTGTTGAGGGTTCTGTTCCATATCTTGGGCAAGAAAATTCAGAAATTTCCCAAGCACCGGATCATTTTCTTCTGTCCCGTCAGCCCTGGAAATCCATACTTTGCCGTCGGGCTGTATGTTGTAGCAGATTTTATCGCGCTTATTCAAGCCAAGGGCTTTGCGAACGGAATCGGGAATTGTAGTCTGATAGCGATCGGTAAGAGTGGATTCTGGCCATGGAGCCATAGTTGCAGCCATTGGGACCTCTCAGCCTATTTGTAAAAACATCTTGATGGTAATGCAAGTGCATTGTCTCGTCAAGTGTGGAGTCGCTGGATATGTATAGCCATTTCAGATAAGTCTGATGCACTCTAGACCAGTTAAACCCTTATGAAATCTGGCATTAATATTAGACCTCTTGCATAATTTTGGTTCTTCCGAACTTACACTGTAGAAAATTCCTCAAGCTCCCTCTCTGCCCAGCAATGCTCTAAAGTTGATAAATATCAATCTAACAAAAACTCAAAGCCCTATTATACAAACTTTACAAGTATGAGTTGTTGATAGTTTGACATGACAGGTTCGGTAGAGCCATATTCTCAAATCGAACATTCTCGTCACCGAAGCCTGGTCAATTTTTGTGTCAACGTCTTGTGTGGCTTAATTGCTTACTGTCACCAACCCAAGAAGCCCTCTCTACAGATGGACTGGGTTTTACCTCAATCTGCTTAACCCGAACTCAGGTTACTTATTGTGTCGCCTAGTGTCTCGTTCTTATTTGAAATAACTGGACTTCCCCGTTGACAAAAAGCCATAACCCGTGCTGTAGAAGGGATTAAGAGAATTTCCGCCGCCTCGTTACTGGGTACAAATCAGGGAAACTCCCAATAAATCTAACGCTTTTTGTTGCAGTTGGGTCGGTCGAGTTATCTTAGAAAAACGATAACTTCCCTCCCTAATCGTACATTCCACTGTATTCAAGCAAATTGTCCCCAGGTCTTCCAACAAAGTCCGAAAGCTATGCACAGGAAAGTTCTCTTGATTCCGTTTTTTTCTCTCTTTAGATTGAGCGGATTCACTGCGACTCGCCTTAATCACATTCAGAGAACCATCATCAATTTCTTCATCCTCAAATAACAAAGGAGCCAAGGACTGTTTTAAATGCCATTCCACATAATAAGCCAACATACATAAAAAGATATGGGCTTTAACTCTATCACCCTTATAATGA
>NZ_JAPZRB010000592.1:0-2518 GCF_027531105.1 Microcystis sp. LE18-22.4A | reverse complement strand
GACGTTCAAAAACCTTGCATTATCCTTCTTGTAGTACATCGCTTGGTACAAAAAACAAGGGCAACAAAGCCTAAAACGACCGGCTCCTGACGACCGGCTACTGACTCCTACCCCCAGGAAAAACTTTTTCAGCAGACCCTATTTATTCTTGCCACTTCCTAATTCATAATTCATAATTCCCGCTCCCCCGCTCTCCCGCTCCCCTATACCTTTTAAACAGGATTTAGTATTAGAGGTTTAATCAATAAAAGGGCATCAGCAAATGATGCCCTGTGGCTGAATATTTAAGTATGGTCATTTCAATTAAAATTGAGAATATCAATCCCAGAGTTCATAAGGGTTTTGTCGGTCTAGAGTGTCTCAGACTTATCTGAAATGACTATAGTTACAGATTTGATCCTAAGGATGAAGTATGCTCTTGTCTGCGCTCGTCTCCTGACTCGGAGAATTCTGAGTACCGAAAACGAAAACTTTATACTTGATCATTAAGATAAATCCCCTGCTTAGGCAGTGCGTTTTTTCACACTACCTAGTTCTCGAATGCCTAACCAACCGATCAAACTATAGCAAATCGATAGCAACATACTTTGAATACCAATTCTTAACCACTGTTTCAAAGCCTCCAAGTTAGCTTGGCTTTCTGCCTGTTTTCGTCGATCTTGCAGCTGAGTTTGTAGCTGATTTTTGATCTCATCTAATCGCTGTTTAAACTCCTTCGGTTTTTTGGATAAATCCCGTAAATTAGTTAATTGGTCTCTTTGTTGACGGAGGGTCTGTAACTGTTCCGTGTTGATCGGTTGTCCTTGGAAACGACCAGTTTCAATCACTTGAGTTCTCTGAGAGATCTGCTGTTCTAATAGTTGGGGATTTTGCGATAGAGTATTTAACTGGGCTAAGAAAGCTTGAATTTGTCCCTCTCCTTGGTCAACACCCTGTTCAATTTGAGTCAAAGCGTTGTTTTTAATCTGGTTGATATTATTGATGTGAACAGGAATCATCAACAGAAAAACTAAGCCTAACAGTGTGGAAAGAATAAAAATCGGCCAACGCAATTCAAAGCGGGATTTTCTAGGAATGACATCTCTATTGTTAGCGTCAATCCAGTAAGCGATTAAAACGAGAACGATACCCAGGAGAGGAACAATTCCTCGATCGACAAAGGTGGTGACGAACCCTACCTGCCATTGGGATTGACTGAATCGATAGGGCAGCGGCAGGATAAACCCATCCAAAAGGAAGGAAATAATGAAAACCAATCCCGTTAATTTCAGGGACAAAGAAGTAAAGCTGTTCATCGAAAAAATGGGTCTGAAACCCCGCCCTTTAGCGATAGCGGAGGGCGGCTTTATATAAGTTAGTGAGAAACAATTAAACCGTTAGAACGACGGATTAACTGAATCTTGCTAACAGCTATCTGTCCCAATCGTTGACCATTGGTATCGCTTACAGATAGCTGTTTTTCGGTATCTCCACTGACATAACCAATTCCTTTGGGAGAAGAAACTAAATCTCCTTTACGGAACCCATGTCCTGTGGTAGAGCCACCATATTTACGTCGTTTACCACCTTTAGAAAAAACCATCAGGTGAAGTTGACGACGACTAATAGGAGGACGTTTGATGACAGCGAAAGGAGCGTTTGTTACTTCAACGAAACCCTTCCAATCATATCCATGACCATTAGAATTGTGAAATGGCCAATAATCTAAAAATTGAAAACAGGCAAGAGCAATGCCATCGTTAGCATGGCTTTCTGGTGATTGTTCTGCTTTATTTTTGGACTTTTCTAGTCGCAAATATTTTCTGAGATTAGAGGTTTGCCAACCAAAGCGAGTATGGACTGTTGCCAATTGAGACAGTTGCTCAATAGCCCATTTTTGTCCGACCATAACCGACGAAAAACCTTTTCCAGACTTAGCTCCTTTTCTACCAGAAGTTAGAGCAATATCGGCTTTGATGTACTCAAAGTAAATATCGGTAATTGGATAGATTTTGGTTAGTTCGGAAACGACTCGAAGTTCAAGTTGACGATTAGCTCTGATTGAGGGAGCTAATTTTCCTGTTCTTCTATTTGAAAATCGTTGTTGTCGATGCGCTCTTAGATTAAAAGGAAGTTGGCGGTTAATCCGTCTTCCTCTACGTCCTCTTCGCATTAAGCAGCGATTGTCCAGTCGTTCTCTTACTCGTTTAAAAGGAAGTTCTAAGTGAGCCTTCCAAAGAGTAAAAAGGGAGGATTGAACACCAATTCCAGAGAATAATTTCCCCGGGTCAATACCAATAGCAATAGCAATCGGTTGGGTTTTACTATCGGAAGGTTCATCGATTAGCTGGACATAGAAAATATCTAAATCGTTGAATTTACCGATAGCTTTTCCTTCTTTAATCCACCGTCTGGCACGACTGGGTTTGGTGGGCATCAACGACTTTCCGTCTTTTGAGATAACAGGAACTCTTGCCATGGAGATAATCCTTAAGAGTAAAGTTAAAGTCCCTTTCCGCAACACAATCAAGATGTCTTG
>NZ_JAPZRB010000037.1:0-15655 GCF_027531105.1 Microcystis sp. LE18-22.4A | reverse complement strand
ACGGGACAAAGGGTTAACCTCGATTTATGATTTTCCTTGATATATCTGGGTTTCAGCGATTTTGGGCTTCTCGAAGTAAATCCCAAGCGGGGATTGGAGTTGAAGCTTTTCTCGATTTGTTTTTTGTCTAAGTCCCAATAGTCCTAAAAGTTTTACCCAGTAACCATTTCACGATTTTATAAGCAAAAATTATCATACAAATTCGAGAAGAGCCAAACACAGCTTACCCTGCCGTACAAATCCTTAAATTCATCTTAAGTTTCTAAACTTAGGTTGTGGATTTCCCGGTGATTGGATAGAATATGGATTATATAGCAAGAAATGGGTTATTTAGGACGCTTTCAATTTTCAAACTCTTATCGGTCAAGGGTTTCAGCGATTGATTGTCCTAACCACCCCTCTCTTTGCTATATTTCTTCGGTTTTTATTATGCAAGAGAGAGGAGTTATGAGTAATAAAATTTTTATATAGAAAGACATTGCTTCGATAGAATCAGAACATCAGTTTTATCTGTATCATGTTGATTCATAATTAGCTGTGATAAATTTATGTTGTGCTTAAGATCTCCTGCAAAAGTCTTAAGTCGATCCTTGTACAGCAACATTTTTGAAAATTATCAACTACTAATAAATAATTAACTGAAAGTTCCTCGCATTATTGTTTCTATCGTTTGTTTTCGGATTTATGCAAGAGGTCTTTTGATGAAAAAATACTGCAGGAGTTAGGACAAAAATGATTGCTCAAAAACAAGAATGGACGACAAGCAACAAAAATATTTTAGATTATATAATTATTGGATCTGGTCCTGCTGGATTACAGATGGGGTATTTTCTCCAAAAACAAAAACAGAATTTTCTAATTTTAGAGAGAGGAGAAAAGGCAGGCAGTTTCTTCCAAAAATTTCCTCGGCACGGACAACTGATTTCGAGCAATAAGGTTTACACAGGATACAATGATCGAGAAATAAACTTAAGATGGGATTGGAATTCCTTACTTAACGATAATGATCGGCTTTTATTCAAAAACTATAGTCAAGCTTATTTCCCTCAATCCCAATCTCTAACAACCTATCTTCAAGATTTTGCCAACTATTATCAGCTGCCGATCGATTATGAAGTCAACGTAGTCAAAATTACTAAAGAGGATAACTTTAAAATTGAAGATAGTCGTGGCAAGTATTATATCTGTCGTTACTTAATTATTGCTACTGGGGTTTCTCTTTCCTATGTTCCTTCAATTCCAGGTATTGAGTTAGCAGAAAATTATACTGATGTCACGGTCGATCCCAATGATTTTAAAAATGAGGCGGTTTTAATTATTGGAAAAGGTAACTCTGCGTTTGAAACGGCTGATAATTTAATAGCGACAACTAGCAAAATTCATTTAGTCAGTCCTCATCCGATTAAAATGGCTTGGAAAACCCACTATGTAGGTCATTTAAGAGCAGTTAACAATAATATTTTGGATACTTACCAACTCAAGTCACAGAATGCTATCCTTGATGCAATGGTTGTCAACATTGAAAAAAAAGGAGAGCAATACGCAGTAACTTTTCAATATTCTCATGCTTCAGGAGAGGTAGAAATGTTGTTATATGATCGAGTGATAATTTGCACAGGTTTTCGCTTTGACGATTCTATTTTCGATGACAGATGCAAACCAGAGCTAGTAATTGATAATCGCTTTCCTAACCAAACCAGTGAATGGGAATCTACTAACGTCAAAGATATGTATTTTGCTGGGACCTTAATGCAAATGCGAGATTTCAAAAAATATATGTCAGGGTTTATTCATGGATTCCGCTACAATATTGAAGCATTAAGTAAAATTTTAGCTTGGAAAAACAATCAACAGCCTTTACCCAGTTATTCCCTTAAAGGTGATCCTAAATCAGTCGCTCAAGCCATTCTTAAAAGAGTTAATGTAACCTCTGCTTTATGGCAACAACCAGGATTTCTCTGTGATGTAGTTGCGATTAATCAATTTGATAGCCAAGCAACTTATTATGAGGATTTACCAGTTGATTATGTTCATGAAAAAATGCTAGCTCAGGAAACAAATTTTTTTCTGATTACCTTAGAGTACGGACATCGAGAAATAGCCGACCCTTTTAATGTAGAACGCATTGAACGAACAAGTCAAAGTGAAGCTGCGTTAAGTACGTTTTTGCATCCGATAATCCGACAATATAAAAATCACCAATTAATTTCTGAACATCACATTCTCGAAGATTTATCGGCTGAATGGTTAGAGGATGAACATATTTTTCCTCTGATTAATTATTGTCAAGAAAATATTTCAGCCCATCCTTCTTTAGTTGCTTAATTGTTGAGTAAAAAAATCATCCTTATGAGGAGAAAAGTGCGATGAAGATTATTGATTTTCATGTCCATGCTGGGAAATTTGAGCTTTTACGAGACGACATTCAAGAACTACTAACCTGCCGGCCGATGGAATCCAATGTCAAGGTAGCTGAAGTATTTTCTCAACCAGAAATCCTAGAAAAGTATTTAACTGACAAGGGGATTGACTGTGCTGTCTTACTAGCTGAATGTGGGCCAGGAACCAATTATACGATTGATAGTCGAATGATTGCTGAGTTTGCACAAAATAAGGATATGTTTGTTCCCTTTGGCAGTATCAATCCCAATTATCATGATGTCCAAGATGAATTTTGGAAAAGTATCAAGTTAGGGATAAAAGGGTTCAAGTTTTATCCAGCAGACCACAGCTTTAATGCTCTCAGAGACGATATGCAAGTCGTGTATAAAATGTGTGAATCTTTGGGATTACCCGTAATTTTTCATACAGGCTTAACCGCTCAAAAGGACACAGAGCAGCAATTTATTAACCCCCTCGAGTTTCAGCCACTAGCAGAAAAATATTCAGATTTGATATTGATTTTAGCTCATGGAGGAAAACCGCACTGGTATGGAGAAGCTATGACTATGGCTCTAAGTTTTCCTAACGTCTACCTAGATACTGCTTTGCTAGATCCCTTGTCTCTTGAGAAGGTCTTTCCTGATCTAGAAAAATTATCTCAAAAAATTATTTTTGGTTCAGACTGGCCAGTAGTTGGTAGTTACTCAGCTTTGCTAGAGCAATACAAACAAGCTAATATTCCCGATTCAATTCTCTCTGCTATCTTTTATCAAAATGCAGAAAAAATATTAAAAGATGCTCTGAAAAAACAGGAAAATGCTGTTCCGAAAGCAATTCTAGCTCTGTCAGTCTAAGCAGAAAATTCAGGCTCTTTGTTACTTAATATAGTTCGATAGGGGAGCATAAATTGACTCAATCCTTATCTGGCAAGAGACTTAATTGATTAGTTCGTTCTAGATCGAAAACAATTGACAAAAATCGCTAAATCTCTTTTTATATGAGAGTTTCATTCCTCATAATCCTATACGTTGCATAGACAAATCGAAGAACTAAAATTCAAAAATGGCTACTGATTTAATCTGGCAGATCAAAAATGACTGTCTCAAACCCAACTACGAATTAGGAGTATTTAATGTACACAACTCTATACCCAATGACCTATTACTTCTATCCCTTATTAGAAGATAAATTCACAGACAGCCATCATCAAAATACTTTTCGGCAAATTTTGAACAGTCCGAAACCAGCAGTTACCGAAAATTTACTTTATCTTCACATTCCTTACTGCCACGATATGTGTAGGTTCTGTCCCTTTCATGTTAGAGTTGATAAGGGAGGCGAAATTTATGATCGCTATACAGAAGCTCTTTGTAAGGAAATAGAACTAGTATCCAGTCTTCCTTATGTTTCGGATATGTCGTTCAAAGCGGTTTATTTTGGAGGTGGTTCCCCTTCTATTTTTTCCGTCACTAACTTACGAAAAATCTTTGAGAATCTCTTCAAACACTTTCAGATAAATTCAGATGCTGAAATTTCTTTTGAAGGAGAACCGAAAACCCTTTCAGAACCAGCAAAACTTGATTTACTAAAAGAGTATCAAGTTAAAAGAATTAGTTTTGGTCTTCAAACCTATGACGAAAAAATGCGAGAATTATTTAATATTGCTGCCACCCTCCAAGATGTAGATAATTGTACCAAAAATGCTCGCGAACGAGGGTTTGAAGATATTAACGTCGATATGATGTATGATTTGCCTGGTCAAGATATTACCGCCATTGAATATGATTTAGCCCATCTCAAAAACCACGACTTCGATAGTCTAGATTACTACAACCTTCATTACTACGCTTTTCCTAAAAAATTCAAAATGGCTATGAAGGATGGAACAATCCCCTCTAAACCAAGCCAACAAATGCACTTCGCTTTAGCTCAACAACTGCGAACTTCTCTCAAAAATATGGGCTATTATGATGTTGCTGATCCCATCTTTGCTAAAAAACCTCAAGTCTGTGAGTATTTCCGACTGATGTGGGGTGGTGGTAAAGGGGATCATTCTTCTGAGATGATTGCTTTGGGTTCATCAGCAAGAGGCTATCTCAATGGTTATTGCTACATGAACTTAGGCAATACTGAGCAGTACCTGCAGACTGTTGAAGCGGGACAACTTCCGTTAGAAAAACTTTCCTTCCTCCTGACTACACCAGAAAACCGGGGGGCTGCTTTCTTCATAAAGTTTTTTGAGATTGACAAAGTTTATCAAAAGGCAATACAGTCAATTTCTCAAAATATTTGGGATTTTTGGCAACAAAATGGTTTAATTTACGAAACTGCCAAAAGCTGGAAATTAAGTGAAGTAGGTAAGCTATGGACGACCAGCATGATGTTCGATACCTTTGATCCTCACCAGAGGGAATCTGCTATGACATCCTTGGGCTTTGTCGAAGATCGACCTGGTATTCGGACTGGTAGTTTCTAAAATCTAATTTAAGGGATATTGAGATGGAAAAGAGTGAAAAAAGTCAGGTGCGAGTTGGCATTATTCATGCTTATCCCACTACTTATTTGATTAAAACTCTGCAAAAAGCAGGCTGTAAGCTTGTTTTCTTCGTTCCGCACCGACCAGCTTTTGATTGTAGTGATTTAGAGGCGGTTATCGAAGTTCCTCTACACCAGCCTTCTGTGGTAGTGGAAAAAGTCGCCGACTATCACCAAAAGCATCCCTTTGATGTACTACTACCAGTTTATGAAGGAGCAACAGCAATTACAGCTAAAGCGTCCGAAATATTGGGATTACGAGGCGTTAAATTCAGTGGGGCTCAAGCCAGTCGCAACAAATATCTTGCCTATCAAAGGTGGTACAAAAAGGGAATTCCTGTTCCTACTACTGTTGCTATTCCTGACCCTAATTGCGGCTGGCGGGAAATAGAAAACCATATTGGTTATCCGGCTATTATTAAATTGTCTGATTCGATGAATAGTCAGGGTGTTATTAAAGTAGCATCTAGGGATGACTATCTAGATGGGGTACAGTATCTTTTAAAGATGCTAGAAAGACCTGTAGATTTAGATTTAAAAACAGATCGCAACCGATTAGCCTATGGAACTTCTGAGGTCAAAATCATTGCTCAAGAATACTGTACAGGAACTGAGGTGGCGGTTGATTGCATCGTCACTCAAGGTAAATGTCAAATTTTGGGGATTTTTGAAAAAGCACCAGCTACGGGACCATACTTTGCTGAAAAGATGTCTATTTCTCCAACTTCTTTAAGTCCCCAAGAAGTAGAACAGATCAGTAAAATTGCTACTGATGCTGTCTTGGCTTTAACTGCTGATGGAACTAGCGCAGCTCATGTAGAAATTCGCTTTACAAACGATGGACCGAAAGTATTAGAAGCGGGTATTCGTCCGGGTGGTGCTTACACAGTTGCATCGGTTGAATACCTGACAAAAATAAATCCCTATGTAGAGCTTTTAAACGTTTTGTTAGGTAAGAAACTCAGTGAGATTTGCTCTAACGGCAAAGCTATTTTATATGGAGGAATAGTTATTCCCAAAAGTGGCGTTCTGACTAAAGTTCAGGGGTTAGATATATTCGAGAGCATATCAGAGCTATTGGACGTTCAAATCTTGAATCAATTAGGTGAGCGGGTTTATTGCCTGCCAGAATCAGCACAACCCCATTTCGCCTATTACCTGATTGGGGGTGAATCTAGAGAGGAAGTTTTAAACAAGCATTATCTCATTCAGGAAAGTATTCATCTTGACATATCCGAGTCAGAAAATTCTTGAGTCAATTTGAAGTTCAAACATTATTCATAAAGGAAAATAAAAACAATGATGCCATCAGAAATAAAAAATAGTATGTACGGTTTCATGATGAGTCATGTTCTTTTTGTTGGTGATGAAACAGGCATATTTGATTACCTAGCTCAAGGAGGTTTTTACACAACGGAGGAACTAGCTGAAGTCGCTGATGTCAAATCATCTGCCTTGGAACGGTTACTTTTAGGTAGCGTAGCTATTGGCTTAGTTCAAAAACAAGCAAACACCTATGGAATGCCTGAACATTTACGACCATTTTTGCAGAAAAAATCTCCAGAATATTGTGGGGAATCTTTTTCTCATTTCAGAGAAATATCCACTCACATTTTTCCCTATCTTAAGGAAGCATTGAAAGAAGACAAACCTCAATGGAAGTACATTTTGGGTGATTTACAGGATGCTTCGCCATTTGTAGAATTGTATAATAATTCCCAACGCATTAAGAACTTTTTAGCGAGTATGTGGGGAATGGGTTACACTCCCGCTAAAGAGCTAGTTGAAAAGTATCCCTTAGATAAACATCAAACCTTAGTAGATGTAGGCGGCGGAAGTGGCTCATTTTCCATAGCTGCGCTGGAAAAATACCCGACACTTAATGCTATTGTCTTTGATTTGCCAAACGTTCGCTTCTTTTTAGAGGATAAATGTGCTGAACACCAGCTTGCAGATCGCTTAAAATTCGTGGCAGGGAACTTCTTTAAAGAAGATTTACCTCATGGTGACGTGTACGTTTTGGGTTACATTCTCTCTGATTGGAATCGAGAAGATGGAACTAAATTATTAAAGAAGATATTTGATTCCTTGCCAGAGGGAGGCACAATTTTCATTGTAGAAAAATTATTTAATGAAGATAAAAATGGACCAGTAGAAACTGCAATGATGAATTTAAGTATGCTCTTAGAAACTTGGGGACAACATTATTCAGGCTCTGATTATATCTTCTGGTTAGAAAAAGTTGGCTTTCAAAACTGTCAAGTTATTCGTTCATCAGGAGAAAAACATCTAGTAGTAGGAGTAAAATAGGGAGCATCCTGATTATGTAACAAGTATAAATGCTCAAAAGGTTCAGAAAGCTTTTGTAGTAACGATTCTAGTTCCAATCACACAATTTAGAGAACCGCTGAAAATCTATGAACTCCTGAAAAAGCTTGCCACATAAGTATTTCGCACCTAAGTACAATTGCTTATTACAAAAGTGGGATGCTCCCGCTAAAATAGTAAGATAAACGGTTCTTCCGAACTTACACTGTAGAAAAATCCCTAGCTCTTCTAGAGTAGTTAAGTAGTCGTGCAAAATAAATTTCCTAGTGAAGATAGGCAAGAGGTAATAGGCAAGAGGCAAAAGCTTTATCGAAATGTGTAATTAATTTTGCCTAGTGGACTGTTTCAGCTAAAATAGGGCAATAGATTTCGGCTTAAAGTCTTAGATTATAAAATTTATAGCATTTTTCTAATACACCAAATTAGCTGAAACAGTCCACTACAAGATAGGCGATTGCACTTACATCATTTAGGAGGAACTAATGTCTTAATTATTGCCGTTTTGTTACCCAATTCTACTGCTAATTTGGCATATCATACTAAATCCGGTTATTAAAAACTGATTATTTATCCCCACTTTTGCCTCTTGCCTTTTGCCTGTCCTTATAAGTAGCCTATGCTCAACGGATTTAGTATGAGGCTATCCGAGAAACCCTTGCTAGGTCTCTGTTCAGTCGGCCATGCTTAAGAATTAAGGCGATCACCGTCTTGTAGATGAGAAGCACGGCATAACTTAGCCGTTAGCTGGACTAAAAAGCCATCGCGATCGAGTTCTGCGTATTTCCTGTTCCGAAGTTCTTAATGAGAGTAGATGAACTCGGAAACTTGAAGGCATAACTGCTTACATAGTATTCTTAGGTAGAAGAATAATGCCAAATAATTTTTCGACGCAAAAAAATAAAATTCAGGAAAGATGACTGCTCAATCTCTGTGGAAACCCCAAAAAGTTCACGTAAACCTACTAAGCCGCCTATCTGTGCTTCCCACATCATTAACTTGGTTTCAGACAAACTTTACTGGAATTTGGTTTGGCTGTTTCGAGTCTGACCATGAAATCCAGGATCATCCAGTAACAATGCTGACTCGATTCTATCCGGGTGGTTTTTTCCCGCTGCATGGACATCCCGGAGGTGAAGAGATTTTGGTGCTTGAAGGCAATTTTGTAGATGAAACAGGGGTGCATCCACCAGGCACTTATATGCTTAACCCCGAAGGCTTTATCCATCGCCCCTATAGTGAGGAAGGATGCCTGACTTTTGTTAAATTGCGGCAACATGGTGGTAAAACTCGTCAACAAGTGAGAACCAACATTTTTAATGGCTCTTGGCAAGTAGGTATAGTGCCTGAAATTAAGGTTCAACACCTCTATGAGCAAGCAGATTTCTCAGAAAAAGTCTGGATTGAGCGTTGGCTGCCCAACACTCAGTTGGTGAATGTTGTCGAAACTGAGATTAAAGAAATCTTTGTCATTGAAGGTACCTGGAGTGATGAGTTAGGTAGTTATCCAGTAGGCAGTTGGCTAAGATACCCCCCCCATTGCCCCTACAGTCCTTCCTCAAGAACAGGTTGTCTCATTTACGTTAAAACCTATCCTGTTGCTGATACAACCGCCAGATTTGTGGTCGGTGATGATTTCCAACATCCTCAAGCAATCTGAAGCAACCATCTATGGGATTGAGGGTCGGACGTAGAGCCAAAAAAGACAGGCATTGAGCCTGTCTAAAAAACAAAACAAATTCCCTATCAGCTGACCACAAATAAGGAGTTTTTTGCGTCAAATTTCCAAGCAATACCATCGGGATCTCTGATGCGACTCCAATCGGCAAATTCTGCTTCCGATTTATTTTTTTTGTTTCTACCCAAAACGGCTGGGGTAACTCCTAAACGTTTAGCCAAATCCGCCAAACTCATCGATGAGATGGTTTCAGATACAGTGGTTAGAGATTCTTCCCTAACTTCTGATTCTGATTGGGATAAAGAACTGTCAGGACTGTTCAAACTAGGATTAATTATCTCCTCCGGTTCTTGAATTACCGTTTCTTGAACAGCGATCGCTGCGGTATTTTCTTCCTCTTTTTCCTCAAATAATTTACCTAAATTAGTCAGAGGTTGGGAGGAGGAAATAACAGGAACCTCTGGGACGGAATTTTCGCTCTTCTCTGCGACAATCAGGGGGGATTTAGTCTCCTGCGATTGCTCTAAATTGGTCCGAGGGAATCTCGATGCAGTAATCGCAGGAATTTGTTTTTCCCCTATTTGTTCTAAAGAGGGGTCACTCTCATCAAAAATACTACCCAAGGTACTGGCGGTGATAAAGTAATAGGCCATACCCTGATCGCCTACAGCTTTTTTTTGCGCCCCAAATTCCTCAGCTTTTTTGTCTAAAAATTGTCTGGCTAATTTGGCCGTGAGATTGGCTTTTGCCGATAGGTCAATCGGGGTGAGACAACCTTGATTGTCCTGTAAAAGTTGATTGAAATAGGGGTTAATCACCGTCGATAATTTTGACCAGCGATAGTCTTGCCACACCTTGACTGCCAGAGTTAAGAAGAAGACAAGTAGGATCAATGGCCAAGCGGTAAAAACAAGGATGATTAGCACCGCTAGGGGAATGATGAGGACGAGAAACCCCGCCGTTTGACGATCGATAATTTTTCCAGTCATAATTTCATAAGCTGCCACAATTAAAATTCTTAATGGCTAGTTTGACTATCTCCTGCCATAAGTGTATATGACCAGTTTAGGCTTTATTGGTCACGCCGGTTAGTTCTAGTCGTTCAAACATGGCAAATCGTGCCTTCAAGGCCAGAGAATCATCAAGTTTTGTTAAAAAAATCGGTTTTTGATACTTTTGTTCTAAAGCTTTTTGGATTAACCAATCAGCTAAAAAGGGATTTTTGGGTAGTAAGGGACCGTGGGCATAGGTAGCGATCGCATTGTGGTAAAATGCCCCTTCATAACCGTCCTCTCCGTTATTTCCGTAGCCAGTAATCACCTTTCCTAAAGGAGAAACGGTCTGTAAATAGGTACGACCCCCGTGATTTTCAAAGCCAATTACTAGCGGTTTTTCCCCAGTCATAGCTTTAATTTCCTCCGCTAAGGGAGAGGCAGTAATTTCAAAAACCACGTTACCGATACAGCGTTTTGCATTGGGGCCGGGATGTTTACTGACTAGGTCTAATAATCCTAATCCTTCGATTCTTTGACCGAAAGCTGGTTCGTAATAATGCCCTAATAATTGTGGGGAACCACAGGTAAAAACCCCCGGTATTCCTGCCGATAATTGTTCTTTCATCGCTGCCGCTTTTTTACCCTGTAAATCGCGCATAACGATCTCCTGCTGCCGATCCTGCGCCCCACCCCCAACAATTATATCTACTTGATAAAATGTCTCGGCTTCTGTTTGAGCATCTAGGGGAATAATTGTCACAGGAATATCACGCCATTGACATCTTCTTTGGATAGTAATAACATTACCTCGATCGCCGTAGGTACTCATTAAGGTCGGATATAACCAGCCGATTTTTAGTTCTAGTTCTTGCATAATTTTTTAGGGGATTAGGGAATGGGGAAATGGGGAAATGGGGGAATGGGGAAGTGGGGAAGTGGGGAAGTGGGGAAGTGGGGAAGTGGGGAATTTCAACTAAAACCCTAACACCCTAAAACCCCCCGCAAGGCGCACGCAGTGACCACACCAACACCTAACACCAATCTTCACTCTTTTCTAATTTCTACAAAATCTTTCGTCCCGTGAGAATCTCTCGTACTTCTAACATAGCAGAATAGGTGGGTAAAATATGTAAAGTTTCCTCATTTTTGGTGTTATTAAGGGCAATTTGGAGCGCTTTTTTTAGCTCGGATTCAACAATTAAATTAACGGGATAAGCGAGACTATCCTGACTATATTGTAAGCGTAAAGCCATGTCATAAAGTCGATCGCCCGTTACTACTAAAGTTGTTCCCAAACGGGTTAATTTTTCCGTATCCACATCCCAAATCCAAGAAACATCCGTCCCGTCGGGGATGCGATCATTGAGAACTAAGAGAGTAGTCGAGGACTTTTCTTTCTGTAAAATATCAGCCACTGCGCGAATTGTTTCATTCATACCCACGGGATTTTTAGATAGTAAAATCCTAACTTTTTTACCCTCAATTTCTAATTCTTCCGCTCGACCAAAAGCCGCTTTAAAACCCTGAACTGTCTCAAAAATTTCTCGATCTTTAATCCCCAATTCCTGGGCTACTAAACCCGCCGCCAAAGTATTATATTTATTATAAACACCGATTAATATCTGCGGCCAATCGTGACTATGAAAAGCAGGACTACTCTTTTTAAAGCCGCAACTAGGACAACTAAAATCCCCTAAATGGGAGAGATAAACCCCGCGATAATCCAAAGAAGCGCCACATTTAGGACAGTAAATAGAATCGACAGCGTGGGGAATTTCTTCTAGATATAATTCCGGCTCACTTAAGCCAAAATATACAACTCTTTGGGGCAGTTGTTGACCCAAATGGGAAAGGGTCGGATCATCAGCATTGAGAATCACTAAAGTATCGGTGGGTAGGGGAGATATGGCCCCTTGCCAACGGCGACTAATTGTATCCACTTCCCCATAGCGATCGAGTTGATCGCGAAACAAATTGAGAGCTAAAATAGCGCGAGGACGACAATCTTTTAAAACCAAAGGGAGAATATTTTCATCCACTTCTAAAATGGCATAATCAGCCTTTAAAGTGCCGAATAAATTGGCATCG
Source organism: Microcystis sp. LE18-22.4A (assembly GCF_027531105.1). Classification (NCBI taxonomy): domain Bacteria; kingdom Bacillati; phylum Cyanobacteriota; class Cyanophyceae; order Chroococcales; family Microcystaceae; genus Microcystis; species Microcystis sp. LE18-22.4A. The sequence continues at coordinate 3,652 of NZ_JAPZRB010000037.1, read as the reverse complement.
GCTAATAAAGCAGTGATTAAACCATTAATTAAATTTGCCCCGGTGGTATTATGGGTGACTTTTGCCCCCTGACGCTCTAGAATAGTTCTTAGCAGTAGGGAAGTGGTAGTTTTTCCATTTGTGCCAACCACCAAGATTACCCCCCCTCGGACTTGCCCACAAAGTAGCGGCAACAAACGGGGATGGAGACGACGGGCAATTTCCCCCGGCAAGACGCTGGCAGCCCCTAAACGGAGTCCTTTAACCACAGCAGTAACGGTTTTAGCCACCGCTACGGCTATCCCTAAACGGATACGATCAAACAATTGCATGAAGTGAGATTCTTATAGCTGTTTCGTGATTTTACCCCTAAAAGAAGACCCGTAAACGGGGTAAGTTCCCATTGATTCTTTTCTACCGACAAAAAAGACAGCCTATAATATAGGTAAGTTTGGGGCCGATTCTACCGCACACGACATTTTAGGGCTAGAGCTTATGGGTTTATTGACAAGATTGGGGATTTCACTGGGATTACTCGCCCTAGGTGGTACTGTGGGTGTGCTAGGAAATCAGTATTTAAGCAGAAAAGCACCCCTAGAGGTAAATAAACCGCCGGCAATCCTCCCCGCTTCCCTCTCTCTTCCTGTTATTCCCCAAAACGACGGCAATGTTAATTTTATCGCCCAGGCCGTGCAGAAAGTCGGGCCGGCGGTGGTGCGGATTGACTCGGCCCGGGAAGTGGCCGACCAAATTCCCGAAGAATTTAAACAGCCCTTTTTTCGGCGCTTTTTTGGTAATGAAGTGCCGATTCCCAGGGAGCATTTGGAACGGGGAACCGGTTCCGGGTTTATTGTTAGTACAGATGGACTACTTTTAACTAATGCCCATGTGGTGGAAGGGACAACCCAAGTAAAAGTGACTTTGAAAAACGGTCAAACTCATCAAGGTAAAGTCCTGGGGGTTGACAATATGACCGATGTGGCCCTGGTGAAAATCGAGGCGAAAAATTTACCGACGGTGACTTTTGGCAAGGCCGAAACTTTAATCCCTGGGGAGTGGGCGATCGCAATTGGCAATCCCCTAGGCTTAGATAATACGGTTACGGTGGGCATTATTAGCGCCCTAGGACGCACTAGCAGCGAAGTGGGGGTTCCCGATAAACGGGTTCGTTTTATCCAAACCGATGCCGCTATTAACCCCGGCAATTCCGGCGGCCCGTTGCTGAACGCCAAGGGGGAAGTTATCGGCATTAATACGGCAATTCGGGCCGATGCCCAGGGTTTAGGGTTTGCCATTCCCATCGAAACCGCCCAAAAAGTGGCGGGACAGCTATCTAGCAAGGGTAAAGCGGAACATCCCTACATCGGTATCCACATGGTGACGCTAAACCCAGAATTACGGCAGCAATTGAACGAAACTAAAGAATTAAACTTTAATATTGACCAAAATGAAGGGGTAATCGTCCTGCGAGTGGTGGAAAATTCCCCCGCTCAAAAAGCCGGAATGCAAGCGGGTGATATCATCGAAACTGTGGCAGGAAACCCCGTTAAAACCGCCGCCGATGTGCAGCAAGGTGTAGAAACCAGTGCGATCGGTGGTAATCTGGAAATCGAGATTAACCGCAGGGGTAAACAACAAACTCTCACCGTTCAACCGGGGGTTTTTCCCAGCAAAACTAGCGATTAAAGCAAATACCAGACCATCCTGGCAACTGGGGCAAAAAGTATTAAGTGTACGGTAGAAGGTGGCCAGACTTGCGAGCAAGATGTGAGTCAGCATCGTTTCAGTATATAACCATGAGCAGGATGGAAAGGTTGACAAAGCTTTGTCCTAGTGAAACGTCAAGGCAAACGGGAGGGAAAGAACTTTGAGGAGAAGACTTATTTCATCAGTAGTGAAAGATTGTCTGCGAAAGCCTTTTTGAAGCCAATTCAGGGGCATTGGAGTATTGAAAATCAGTTAAACTGGGTGAAAGATGTCACCTTGAAGGAGGATAAACCGTCTCGGTGGGGGTCATTCTCCCGTTAACTGGGCGATTTTATTTAGTTGGTTGATTTCCTTATTTCGCCGTGGAAGGTTTCGGACGGTTCCCTAAGCTCGGCGTTTATGGGCTAATCAAATTGAGACAATTTTTGCCACTTTTACCAAAGACAAAACGATTACAGGAGCAAATCAAATCATGAAAGCATCAGAAACCAGTCTTCGTAATTTACTTGAAGGTACTAAACAATTTCAAATCCCTCTATTTCAAAGACCTTATTCTTGGGACAAGCAAAAATGGGAGACTTTATGGGAAGATCTAATGAGTCTCTATGATAAGGAGCAAGAACCTCATTTTCTTGGTTCTATTGTCACCCAGTCAATTCCTGGAACAGCCGAAGGTATATCTCCGTATGTCGTAATAGATGGACAACAACGTCTTACTACTCTTGCCATCATCATAGCGGCTTTGCGAAATTATTTACAAGAGAAAAACCATACAGAGTTGGCGGAAGAATTATATGAATACTATCTGATAAATAAGTTTAAAAAAGATGATGATTATTATAAAATCTTGCCAACTCAAGATGATCGTGAAGCTTACAAAAGTATCATCAAAAACCAAAATAGCAGAGAATTTGATAACAAAACAATATATAAGGCATATCAATACTTTAAGGAACGTCTTAAAAAGAAGAATTTTGCAGAGGGAGAACATAAACTCTTCAAAAATCTTCTTTTAGAGCGTTTAATTTTAGTCAATATTACTTCTGATAGCGAAGAAAATCCTTATCTTATTTTTGAAAGTCTCAATACAAAAGGACAAGAACTTACCCAAGCAGATTTAGTCCGTAACTATGTTTTTATGAAGTTACCTAGTGAACAACGAGAAGATATATACAAACAAAAGTGGCAACCTCTTGAAGCATCTTTTAAAAGACTAGCTATAGAGGAAAAAAAAGAGGAAAAATATGCTGAATTATTGACTGAATCTTTTTGGTTATATCTTCGCAAAGACGGTGAATCAATTAGTAAAAAAGAAGTTTATAAAGAAATTAAACAACGCCTAGACAAAAATGCTGAAAACAATAGTTTTAATATTAAAGATCAACTAGATGAGTTGATTAACTTTGCTGAATATTATCAGTGTCTTGTTTTTCCCAAAGAAAGTGAAAATAAAGACGAACTAAAAGATAGATTTAGTCGATTAAATCGCCTAGATTTTACTACTTGTCGTATTTTTCTTCTCAATATCTATAGAGATTTTCAAGACAAGCATTTATCTATTCAGGATTTCCTTGAAATTGTTGATTGTTTAGAATCATACTTTGTTCGACGATCCTTTGTTAATAAATCTACAAAAATTTTAGGGAAAATTTTTGAAAATTTATATGAAGACATAAAAAAACAATCTAACTCTAATAATACACTGTTTAATCTCAAAAAAGTTCTGAGAGATTATCAAGGAGAAAAGTCATGGCCATCAGACGATGAATTTCGTGGCTCTTCTCGACTGTGTGTGATAATTTTTGCTTATGAAATCGTGAAATGTTTACTGGGAAAGACTTTTAGGACTATTTTGTTAAATAAACTATCAGTATAGACCTCATTTCCACACAGAAACCAGAAGAGCCATTTCGTGAAGGACTAATCAAAAAAGACATCTATAGTAAAAATGCCAAAACAAATGATA
>NZ_JAPZRB010000302.1:0-1677 GCF_027531105.1 Microcystis sp. LE18-22.4A | reverse complement strand
TATGGGAGTGGTCGGGGGGAAAATCCCTGGACTTTTTCCCTGAAAATTAGGTAATTTACCCGATGAAAATGGGTAAAACCCCACACCCCACACCCCACACCCTACACCCTGCCCCTAGGAAAAACTTTTTCAGCAGACCCTACTTATACTTATATGTCTAATCTATCTTTGGGCGCGCAACCTCCCCTCGAATTTATCCCCCCTGACCTTAATCCCTTGCTTTTAAAGGGATGTCAAATCTTTTTACCTCTTTGGTTACAAACTCAAACCAACTTAAGAGAAATTTCCGCTGCCAATCTAGAAACTTTAATCACATTTTATCAAAAAAGTCAAGAGAAAAAAGTCCGTTTACTGCTTGCTTTCCGTCATCCCAGTATTAACGATCCCTACTGTATGGCCTATCTTTTGTGGAAATTAGTACCCAAAAAAGCCGAAGAGTTAGGAATAAAATTAAACAAGCCAATTCACGCTCATTTTATGTATGATCGAGGGATTCCTTTATGGGCTGGAGAAAGGGTAGGATGGTTATATTCTAAATTAGGTGGCACACCAATTCAACGGGGAAAAGCCGATTTAATCGGATTGCGTTCGGCTCGTCGTTTATTATTAGAAGGAGATTATCCTTTAGCCGCTGCTCCGGAAGGGGCAACTAACGGACATAATGAGCTTGTTAGCGCAATTGAACCGGGTATTTCTCAATTAGCTTTTTGGGGGGTGGATGATGTCAAAAAAGCTAAACAACAGCAAGAAGTAATTATTTTACCTATTGGTATTCAGTATTTTTATCTGACTCCAGTGTGGCAAGAAATCGAGCAAATTTTAACTAATTTAGAAAACGATAGCGGTTTAGAACCCACCCCGAATTCATCCCGAGAAGAAAAGGTTTTATACGAGCGTCTTTTTCGGTTAGGAGAAAGATTATTATCCTTAATGGAGGATTTTTATCGAGATTTCTACTATCAATCTTTGCCTGTAGTACCTGCCAATGGCGATGATCCAAACGAAACCCTAGCCAAACGTTTAGCCAATTTATTAGATGTGGCCCTACAAACCGTAGAAAAGTATTTTAATGTTTCTCCTAATGGTAATGTAATCGATCGCTGTCGTCGTTTAGAACAAGCAGGATGGGAACGCATTTATCGCCAAGAATTAAAACCCACTCATTCTATTTCTCCCCTTGAATTAGGATTAGCTGATCGCCTGGCCGATGAAGCTAATTTAAAAATGTGGCACATGAGAATTGTCGAAAGTTTCGTCTCAGTAACCGGTTATTATGTCAAAGAAAAACCCACCGTAGAAAGATTTGCCGAGACAATTTTATTACTCTGGGATTTAGTGACAAGAATTAAGGGAGGTAATCCCTTTTTTCGTCCCCAAATTGGTCAACAAAAAGCGATAATAACTATTGGTAAACCTATTTCTGTATCCGAGCGCTATGCTGATTATAAAAGCGATCGACGCTCGGCCGTAGCCCAATTAACCCAAGATTTACAAACCAGTTTAGAAAGTTTAATTATTCATCAGTAGATAATTAGGGTTTGCTGAATAAATCTAAAAACCTTGTTGGATAAGGCTTTTAGACTTTTTTGACCTCAAAAAGTCCCGACCCTTGCAGTGATTGAGGGGAAAATTCAGGTACTTTTTCCCTGAAAATTAGGTAATTGACCAGGTGAAAAT
>NZ_JAPZRB010000160.1:0-9567 GCF_027531105.1 Microcystis sp. LE18-22.4A | reverse complement strand
AGTGATCAGGGGTAAATTCAGGGACTTTTTCCCTGAAAATTAGGTAATTGACCCCCTCAAAATCGGTAAAACCCCACACCCCACACCCCACACCCTACACCCTGCCCCTAGGAAAAACTTTTTCAGCAGACCCTACTTATTTAACGATTTGCGTTGAATTTTCGTTTTTTTGCCAGTATTCTCGCCAAGAAAGTCCAGAAATCTATCTCTATAGGCCCAATTTCGCCGCTAAAGCGATCGCTACCGGGAAAATGCGATGTTCTTGCACTTGAATGCGTTCGTGGAGACTAGCCGCGGTATCATCGGGGAGAATGGGAACCACTGCTTGCATTAAAATTGGGCCACTATCTACCTCCGCGCGAGCGATATGCACAGTACATCCGGTCACTTTTACCCCCGCAGCTAAAGCTTGTTCCACGGCCCGCACACCCTTAAAACTGGGTAGTAAACTAGGATGGATATTGATCACGCGATCGGGAAAAGCATCTAGTAAAACCGGGGTGACAATTCGCATCCAGCCCGCCATAATTACCCATTTTACGCCGTATTCCTGGAAAGTTTCTACTATTGCCCGATCGAGTTCTTCTCTGGGTTTAAATTGACGATGATCGAGGAAAACCGCGGGGATATTGTAGTCATCGGCTCTTTCTTTTACCTTGGCATCGGGATTATTGTAGATGAGGACAGGAATTCGGGCATTGAGTTGTTTTTTGGCGATCGCTGCCGCCAAAACAGCAAAATTGGAACCACTACCAGAAGCCATCACTCCTAAAGAGAGGGTTTCCTCTAGGGGAATATCAGCCAAACTGAGATCGGGAGAAATTAAACTGGGGGAAAAACTCATGGTGACAGGTGAAAAGGGATGTTAGGGGTTGGGTGTTGGGTGTTAGGTTTTGGGTGTTGGGGTTTTGGGGTGTTGGGGTGTTGGGGTTTTAGGGTTTTAGTTGAATTCTCCCATTCCCCCATCCCCTATCTCCCCATTCCCCTATCCCCTATACCCCTATCTCCCCTATCCCCGTTGTTTCAAACCGGTTTCAATAGCGGCAATTACTGTTTCTATGACTTTAACGCGGGCGAAATACTTATCATTTGCCGCTACAATCGTCCAGGGGGCGACGGGGGTGCTAGTACGGGCTACCATGTGATTAACTGCCACATGGTAGAGGGGCTGTTTTTCCCGATTGCGCCAATCTTCATCGGTGAGTTTATGTTGACGATAGGGGTTATTTTGGCGCTCGTTGAAGCGATTTAACTGTTCTTCGGGGCTAATATGTAACCAGAATTTGACTAAAACACAGCCTGAATGGGTTAATTGGGCCTCAAATTCGTTAATTTCTTGATATGCCCGTCGCCAATCCATATCTTTAGCGAATCCTTCCACTCTCTCCACCAAAATCCGTCCATACCAACTGCGATCGAATATACCGATAGTTTTGGCTGCGGGCAATTTCCGCCAGAAGCGCCAGAGGTAATGATAGCGGTGTTCTTCCTCCGTCGGGGCAGCAAAGGCAATCACTTGATAACTGCGAGGATCGAGGGTATCGGTTAAGCGTTTGATCGCCCCTCCCTTACCGGCGGCATCCCACCCTTCAAAGAGGACTAAAACGGGGATATTTGCCTGAAAAATCTCTAATTGCAGTTTTCTTAATTCTACCTGTGCCTGACGCAAACGGATTTTATAGTCTTCTTTTTCCAATTTGGCACTTAAGTCCACTCTCCCCAGATAATCGGGTTCCGTGGGCAGTAATTGGGCTTGGGGTGGTAGATTGACAGGGGGTTCGATCGGTAATTGGCGCTGATCCAAGGCTTGAGCGATCGTACCGACTAATTGGGAGAGAACTTTTACCCGGGCCCAACGTTGACAGTTGCCCTCCACCAATGTCCAAGGGGCGGCCCCCGTGCTAGTGTAGGTAATCATTTCCTCGGCTAAACTGGCATACTCATCATAACGTTTGGCCTGTTGCCAATCTTCCGGACGCACGCGCCAAGATTCTAGTTCATTTTCGGCGTATTCTTTGATGCGTGACTTTAATTCCTTTTGACTGAGGTGAATCCAGAATTTAGCGATTGCGACCCGATCATCAGATAATTGTCGCTCAAAGGTGTTGATATCGCGCATGACTAGGGGAATCTGGGAGGAGGGCAATTTATTTAAGAGTCGATCCTCTAGTAGATGGGTGTACCAACTGTGATAAAAAATGCCGATACTACCTTTTGCTGGCAGTTTTTGCCAAAATCGCCACAAAAACGGGTAACTTTCCTCTTGGGGGGAAGGGGTTAAAATTGGATGGACGGTAAAACCGCGAGGATCCATATAGTTAACCATTTTTTTGACTAAAGTTCCCTTCCCTGCCGCCGCCCAACCTTCCAAAACCACCACCACGGGTAATTTACATTCCCAACAGGACTTCTGTAGCGATCGCAGTTGTTGCATTAAATCTTTAATTTGTGATTGATAAGTTTCTTTGTCAAGGGAAAGAGATAGATCGAGGGGACTTAACATGATGGTCAAATAAAAGGAAAATTAGGGTATAAAGTTATAGACAAGTCAATTTCAAATAGGTATGATCGCGTGTCTCAAGTTAAACCTACCATTCTCGTTACTGGCGGTGCGGGTTATATTGGTTCCCATGCAGTTCTAGCGCTCAAAAATGCCGGTTATCCCGTCATCGTACTCGATAATTTATCCTACGGTCACGCCGAAATCATTAAGGATATATTAAAAGTTGAGTTAATTGTCGGTGATACTAGGGATCGATCGCTGCTGGATAATTTATTTGCCAGTCGTGATATTGCCGCCGTCATGCACTTTGCCGCTTTTATTGCCGTGGGGGAATCGGTGCAGCAACCGGCTATTTACTATCAAAATAATGTTAGTGGTAGTCTGACTCTTTTGCAAGCGATGATCGCCGCCGATGTGAAGAAATTTGTTTTTTCTTCTACCTGTGCTATTTATGGAATGCCGAAAGAAATTCCGATGACGGAAAATCATCCCCATCATCCCCTCAGTCCCTACGCTGCCAGTAAGGAAATGGTGGAACAAATTCTTCGGGATTTTGATCCGGCCTACGGTTTAAAATCGGTGGCTTTCCGTTATTTTAATGCTTCAGGAGCCGACCCCAGTGGTTTATTAGGGGAAGATCACCAACCGGAAACCCATTTAATTCCCCTGGCTTTATTAACTGCCCTGAAAAAACGGGATTCCCTGTCAATTTTCGGCACGGATTATGATACTCCCGATGGCACTGCTGTTCGCGATTATATCCATGTCAATGATTTGGCACAGGCTCACGTTTTAGGCTTAGAATATCTCTTAAATGGGGGCGAAAGTAATGTGTTTAATTTGGGCAATGGTAACGGTTTTTCCGTGCGTGAAGTGATTGAAACAGCGCGAGCGGTAACTGGTTTAGATATTCCCGTAAGCGAAAGTCCCAGAAGGGCCGGCGATGCCCCCATTTTAATCGGCAGTAGTGATAAAGCTAAACAGGTTCTCGGTTGGCATCCCCAATATGCCGATCTCAAGGTAATAGTTGAACACGCCTGGAATTGGCATCAAAAAAGACACGCTTAACAGCGATCGAGTGCTAAACTTTAATCTTATAAGATTGAACAGTTCTAAGTAAGTGGTTTCAATTAAATTGAAGATAGATTTTGTCTTTGATCCCCCCTGCCCCCCTTGATAAGGGGGGTGCCGATAGAACGTAGGTTGGGTTGAAGCATGAAACCCAACGCCCGATTATGTTACGCTACCCCTAACCCATCCTACAAATAATTGTGCCTCCCTACTTAGAGGCTGATAGTTTACCGCTATAAGCTTCTCTAGAATCCTCTCGAATACAATGGTATGAATAACAAAATAATCTTAACATTTATAGGCTTGACTTTTTTAGCAAGTTGTGCTGATAGTAAACAGTTTCAATGTCAAAAAATCTATCGGATTGCCAACGAAGTGGCCCAAGAAACCAAATCCTTAACCAACGCTCAAGGGAGAGAAATTGACCAAAAAAGTTGGCTATTAGCCGCCGATAAAATCGAACAGGCCGCAGAAAATATGAAAAAATTAGCAGTGAAGGATACCGAACTAGATAAATATAAGACCGCTTTCGCTCAAGTTTACGAAGATTATGCCACTGCCACTCGTGAAATAATTCAAGTTATCGAAACTCGCAATAAAAACGGGGCAAAATTAGCACAGGAAAAGGTAAGAAAAGCGGGACAATTAGAAAAAGAAACTGGCGAAGCTTTTAATACCTATTGTCAAGCACAGTAAAGCAGTTATCAGTTATCAGTTAGAAGGTATTGGGGTTTTGGGGTATTAGTTAAAATTTCCCCATTTCCCTATTTCCCTATCTCCCCATCACCTCACTTCTGTACTTTAGGGTTTAATTGCGTACAAAGTGCCGACATTTTTACTGCGAGGCATCCTGGAAAAGATGATAAAACCGAATTCTTGCAGATGCTTAACTAAAGCATCGGGACCCTTTTTATGCCATTCCATCATGATAATTTTCATCTGTCCCAATTGACCAGTTGCCGCTAAAGAATCGAGGATTTCGTATTCGGAACCTTCACAATCAATCTTGGCAACTATATCGATGTCGGGATAATCAGAGGTAATACCTTTAAACACATCGGTGAAAGGTTTAAGAATTAAATCGGCTCTAGCTGTTTGTTTCGAGGCAAAAGGTTTTAATTGGTTGTCAATACCAGAAATACCAACACTACCTTTCACGGTGTAATCGTATTCGACTTGAATAATTTCATCCCGAGCGCCGACTCCATAATCAAAAGCTTTAATCTTCTCCGCTAGATTAGGATTGAGGGCAAAATTTCTTAAAGCTTGGTCGTAGGTAGCCTTAAAAGGTTCGTAACTATAGACAGCTTTCACATTAGCTCGATTGGCAAAAAAGAGACTAGCAAAACCCGTATTCATACCAATATCGATCGCTACACAGGGCTTGTCATAGAGGAAATTATATACACCTAAAAGGAAAATTTCATGGGCAATATCTAAATCCTGTCCCGTCTCAATAATTAACTTAACTCCATCGATATCGATAATTAATTCCTGTTGCCCATCGATATAAAATTTACAATCGGCCAGAGCTTTTAGTGCGTTAGCTTTGTTAAAAACTTTGCTACCCAAGAGGAAATCCTGCTTATTTTTGCTTAAACTGATCCCTAAGGGTTTGTAAAAAAGTTGACCAGATTTAGCATCATATTCCACATAATTAGGATTAATATTATGCTCTGCCAATTGACTAGACCAATATTGATCGGCAATATGGGGATAAGTCTTAAATTGTCGATAGCGTTTATGTGCATCTAACAGTTTTTGATAAAGCATTGCTTGTCTAGCCTCGATTTTTTAGGATGGATGAAGGTAATTTTATGGACAAGTCTGACAAAGTTTGATAAGCTTGTCAAGAAAATCCCTCGTCTCTGAGCATCAGAAGTCGGGAAACCCATCTCAAACAAGGTAACACAGACCATCAGGAGTTAACAAGGCTTGAATTACTCTGATTTTATATTTTGGTGGATATTAATCCTTTTTAGCATTCCTTTCCTAACGGCGCGCTACCTGGGGAAGTCCTTCAATCTCTGGCGAGGTGTTTTTGATGGGGTGGGATTAGCGGCGCTGTCCCTAATCCTGTTTTATTACGCCAGTCGCACCAGTTTCCTCGTTTTCATCGTCTCCCTAGCCTTTAACTACATTATGGTCTGGCTAGTGCTGAAAATGAGCGGCTGGAAAGCGAATCTCCTAGCCACTATCGTTATCGTCATCGATATTCTCGTCCTCGCCTACTTCAAGTATTTCGGCTTTTTTGTGCAGGAAATCATCGGATTGTTCGTTTCTCTCCCCCCTAACTGGAAGGAACTTTCCCCAATTCCCGTGCCTAGCCAAATCCCGCCGGGGGTATCCTTCTATACCTTCCAGATGGTGGCTTTCGTGGTGGACTCCCTACGGGAAAAGAAAAAGAAACCCCTAGCCGTCCTCGATTATGTCAATTTTATCTCCTTTTTCCCCCAGATTGTCGCAGGTCCGATCGAGCGTCGCCGGGATTTATTACCACAAATGGAGGGATTTCGCCTCAAATTTACAGGAGAAAACTTCGAGAAGGGTTTGCGTTGGCTTTCCCTCGGTTTATTTATGAAATTTGTCCTCGCCGATAACATTGCGCCCTACATCGAATTAGATAAGATGATCGACAATGCTTGGTATATCTGGTTTGAGGCCTTTTTATTCACCCTGAGAATCTATTTTGACTTCGGCGGTTATAGCTTTATTGCTGTTGGTTTAGCCTATTTTGTCGGGGTTAGATTAGAATTAAACTTTTTAGCCCCCTACACATCCCAAAGTATTAACGAATTTTGGCGACGTTGGCATATTACCCTTAGCACTTGGTTTCGGGATTATGTATTTTTACCCCTGATGGGTTCCAATAAAAATTGGGCGCCTTTTTATCTATTCATTACCTTTACTCTTTCAGGTTTTTGGCACGGGGCGGCCTGGAATTTCATCTTTTGGGGTGCTTACCACGGGGCATTATTATTATTACTGCGTTATCTGGGCCGACCTTTCTATGCTTTCGTCGGAAAATACGTTTCTCAGCCGCAAATTGTCTCCTGGGCTTTAACGCAATTGGCGGTCATTTTTGGTTGTCTCTTTTTCATGGAGATTAACACCAGAAGATTAATCGGCAAAATGCTGGTTATTGCCAATCCTTTCAATTATTCCTTAGCTAATATCGGGGAAATTTTTAGTTCCTATAGTCTTAATCAAGGAGCAGTTTTAAGCGTCGCTTTAGTTCTTGGTATCATTGTTTTAATCCTTGAACATCTGGCTATTGCCCAGAAAAAATTTGAATATGAACTCTTGTTATCCCCTTGGCTGTCTAAAATATTGCTAGGTTTAACTATTCTCCTAGCTTCCACTAATACCGGTGACTTTATTTACTTTGAATTCTGATGAATACTAAATCCTTTAACCCTTTCCCCTGGTTAGCCTCTCTGGGAGTCGCTTGGTCCCTCGGCTTTGTTTATAATGTCATCTACGGCGGCGAATTAAGCTGGTTGCGGATGATGTACGAGGAAAAATCAGCGATCGCTGCTAAGATCGAAGGACCGCGGCGTTTAATCGTCACGGCGGGATCGGGGGCGCATTATAGCATAAATTCGGAATTAATGGCCAAAGAATTGGGAATGCCCGTGGTTAACTTCGGTTTACAGGGGGATATCGGGTTAAATGTCATTGCCGCTATGATTCTCGAAAAAGCACGCCAAGGGGACGTAATTCTGCTGATTCCTGAATATCTCATGCTCATGGATGAGGACGGTTTTAATCGCGGCGAAGGACTTTGGGGATCGGCTCCTTTTAGCGTCGCTATTGGCAAACCAGGGTTAGGTGGAATACCTTTAAAAACCATGATCGAGGACACTTGGTTATTAGGTATTCCGGGGATGCGTGCAGTCACTAAATCGACGGTTGATTTATTCACTAAAGGCAGAATGACGGGTTATCTTTCCGATCCGATTACTAATACAGGTGATCCGACTATAGTTAAGGAAAGAACAGGGAAATGGTGGCAAATGACCTTTGATACTCCTGCCTCTGCTCACTCAATTAAATTGATTGAAAAACTCAAGAAAGATTTAGAAGCAAAAGGGGCGACTTTAGTGGTTTCGTTGCCCTGGGTTTATGCTAAAAATGAGGGTAAAACCGTTGCTAATATTCGCAAATCTGCCGAAGAATTAAGTCGGGTTGTGCCAACAATTTATGATCCGAAAGACTTGAATATTAAGACCGATTCTACCATTTTTGCTGATACCCATTATCATCTTTTGCCCCCGGCAAGAATTATTCGTTCAGAACAATTAGTTTCGGAACTCAAACCCATCTTAAACACAACTGAGAATAAAAATCCATGAATAAACCAATAACTAAGATTTGCATTCTCGGCGGTGGTTTTGGAGGGTTATATACGGCGCTCGATCTGAGTCGATTAACAGCAGTAAAATCAGGTCAATGGCAAATAACTTTAGTCGAACCAAAAGACCATTTTCTCTTTACTCCCCTTCTCTATGAACTAATTACAGGAGAATTGCAACGCTGGGAAATTGCCCCCTCCTACCGTCAATTATTAACAGGAACTCAGGTTAATTTAAAACCTCAAAAAGCTAGTAATATTGACTTAAATAATCATCAAGTATATTTAGAAAATGAGGAAGTTATAGATTACGATTACCTCGTTTTAGCGGTGGGAGTGCGGAATCGTTGGCCGGCTATACCGGGGTTAGCCGATTATGGGCTAACTTTTCGGAGTTTAGAGGATGTGGAAAAATTACAAACGGCAATTCATGACTTAGAAACTCAAGGAAAATCCTCAATTAATTTAGCCATTATTGGCGGCGGTCCTAATGGGGTAGAATTAGCCTGTAAGCTGGCTGATCGTTTAGGAAAAAAAGGCAAAGTTCATCTAGTGGAAAAGAACGAGGAAATACTGCAAAACTTCCCTAAATCGGTGCGTATTGCTTCCTATCGTTCCCTTTTAGCCAAGAATGTTAGTCTCTATTTAAACACGGGATTAAAGGACGTTGCAGCTAATTCCATAACCGTATTTAAAAATAATACAAATGAGGTTATCCCCATTGATTTATTATTGTGGACAGCAGGAACCCAAGCACAAGATTGGATCAATGATTTAGATTGTCAGAAAACAGCACAAGGCAAATTATTAACCCGTTCCAGTTTACAATTAATCGACTATCCCGAAGTTTTTGCCCTTGGGGATCTAGCCGAAATTTATCCTAATAAACAGGTAATTCCCGCCACGGCACAGGCAGCCTATCAAGCAGCCAGTGTAGTAGCCAAAAATATCTCGGCAGTGATTAGAAAAAAATCGCCCCAACCCTATTATTATCTCCATTTAGGTGATATGTTAACCCTGGGTAAACAATCAGCCCTTGTCTCCAGTTTTGGCCTTAATATTAGTGGTAGATTGGCTGATATAATGCGTCGCTTTGTCTATATTCTGCGTTTACCCAGCCAACGCCATCAGTTAAAAGTGTTTCAACATTGGGCAAAAAAAATTCTTCTCCGACTCCGTTATTCACAGGTGTTATCTAATACTAAATCCGTTGAGTATAGGCTACATATCAGGAGAGGCAAAAGGCAAAAGGGAGAATAAATAATCAGTTCCAACCAGGTTGTTAGCCCTTACACAATTGGCTACAATAGCCCTACACAAGCTACGAGAGAAAAGTATGCCTGAATTAAAAATTAGCATTAGTGAGGCTGCTCACAAAACGCTGTTAGCACTCGTTGACTCCTCTGGGGATACGCTCCCAACAGTATTAGACAAAGCCATCGAAAATTATCGCAGATATGTTTTTCTAGTTCAAGCGAATGAAGCCTTCGCCGCCTTAATGGGACTTAAACAAATTTCAAGCCCAAACAAAGCCTAAACTGGCTTTGTAAGCGGCAAACACATCCCGATTCTCGGTCAGCCACTCAAAGAAACGGAAAGACATCGCTGTCCGAAAAGCTGCCAAGGCTTCCACAAAAGT
>NZ_JAPZRB010000405.1:0-6496 GCF_027531105.1 Microcystis sp. LE18-22.4A | reverse complement strand
AGACCTCTTGCAAAAGTCTTAAGTCGATCCTTGTACAGCAACATTTTTGAAGATTATCAACTACTAATAAATAATTAACTGAAAGTCCCTCCCATTATTGTTTCTATCGTTTGTTTTCGGATTTATGCAAGAGGTCTAATGAGTACAGGAACTATGGTTGATTTATCAAAATCAAAAATTCCGATGCTGGAATCGGTTGAATTTCAACGTAGGCAATTTTATCTTGTCGTTGTACCGGGACTGTTGATCCCACTTTATGAGGACCCGTGTAACCCGGAACCGCCGCTTCAGCCGTATTCAAAACCACTGTCATAGTGCTTCCGATTGGGTTGAGATTGGCATCCACCAACACTTTCGCTCCTCGATTATCCGTTCCATGACTGTTTAGCGCACAAAGTGCTTCTTCGTCATCTAAAACCCGTGACCAACCGATAATTTCTCCACTCCGTCCGTGATCGCCAAAGGGTAAGTTCAGAAAAGGGATGGCGGTTGGTCGTAAATATTGCCGTCCTAAGCGCAGCACTGGAAACTGTTTACGGATTGCCGCCATAGCTCCAATCCGGACATAGGCTGGATGATTGGAATCAAAACAATGAGCACCTGCTGTCCCAAATGGCCCAAAGCCAGGTAAGTTTTGATCAACGGATTGCAGGCCCGCCACGCCGAATTGCCGGGGATGCTCTGGACCAAACATGGCCTCTCGCAAATAGCGATCGGATTTCTTCCAGTCGGATAACCACTTCCGTTCAGCCGTTTCTGGCCCTGCCAATGCCTGCTCTGTTCCAGCGTAAATGCAGGGAATCCCCAATGTGAACAGTTGCAATGCCACCCCAGCAACGACCTGATGATCTGATGCAGCTTCGCTGGAAAAGCGGATTTTTTCACCAAATACATGATCGTGATCGTCCAAAATTGAAACATGCCGCCGTCCGAGGTTCCGGTGTGATCCCATTACCGCATTCCCTGGATCAAACCCGTTAAAGTAAGCTCTTGGGTCTATCAGCCCTTTGGCAACCTGATTAAGATTCCCCCGCATCTCGCCAATATCCAAGGCAGCATTTAAGTTCTGCCCTACTACATCCAGATAGCGGTCTTGGTTATAGTCTCCGCCTGCTATTTCTCCCACTAAAAAGAAGTCACTCTTGCCCAAATTAGCCGCAAACTCCTTAATCGTTCCACAAAAATTTCGAGCTTGATCATAGGTCACATGCTTGAGCGTATCAATCCGAAAGCCATCGCAGTCTGTCAACGCGATCCAGTATTTGTAACACCGGGCTAAGTTGTCTAAAAGATGGGGATAGTCTAACTGGAAATCACGCAAATTAATAAAATCTGAACGCCGGAATTCGGCATTGGGATCCTCCAAATCTCCCCGCCCCAGGCCTCCCTCGCTATAGCCGGCCCGAGTATAGCAATCTGCTTCCTGGAGTTCGCTCGGCCAAACCCCGTCCGCGTTAGTTCGAGGCTTCCCTGCAATGATTTGTCCCTGATCACCTAGCCATGAGCCAAACTGATACCAACTCGACGTATAGGGAGGTTCCTGTTCTCCCCCAGGAGTACCCGGAGCATAGTCCCAGTTATATCCGGAATGGTTAAAAATGATATCGAGGATAATGCGTAATCCCTTCTTGTGGGCTTGATTGACCAGACCAACCAGTTCCTGGCGAGTCCCAAAGCGAGGATCAACCTCTAAAAAATCTTGAATACCATAACCGTGATAGGTATTCAAGTGACCCCGTTGCTGAAAGATGGGTCCTATCCAGATTGTTGTTACCCCTAGTTGGTTTAGATAATCTAGCTTCGACTCTAATCCTTTAAGCGTTCCTCCCTGCCAGCGATCGCCGCCTGACTCTGCCCATTTATCAAATCGCCAAGACTGTCCATTTGGCAGATTAGGTCGAGACTGATTCAGTTGTTGACGATTCAGCAGAGGACGTGTGTTTTCTTTCCCATCACTAAAACGATCAGGCAAGAGAAAATAAAGCACTTCATTTCTCCAATCCGCAGAGGAAGGGTAATAACTCTCACGGCGAGGTAAAGAAAAATCGTTTAGACTACCTGGTCGCGGTTTGGCTAGATTCTGATCGGCAAATTTCATTAGGAATTACCTCAAGATTGATGAATATTGTTCCTTATCTATTTTTAGCAACAGGATATCTATGATTAGGCTAACCTTGCTGATTCTAAATAGTTGTAAGCTATTTTGACTTATGCACTTCATTGATATGCTCGGCCAGTCTGAGGGCTAGAGCACCCAACGTAAGCGAAGGATTTGCTGTGGGAATGTGCGGGAAGACCGACAGATCACAGCAGTACAGATTATCATACTCGTGAAATTTTAGGTGCTTATCAACAACACCTGTGCCATGTTCGCCTATTCTCAGAGAGCCACCAGTGTGGTAGGTCTCGGATTCTTCTCGATATTGAAGAGGCTTTTCTACCTCAGAGAGATCAACGCCCAAAAATTCAAACACTTTTTTCTTCAAGGCATTTGCTTCCACTTCTAGGGGACGATCCTCCATCGGTGCTACATAGACCTTGGGGCGAATATCACCAAGCTTGACCCAGTTAGAATCGTTCAGCTTTCTGGGAAAAAGAAACTTGATTTTAGCAGTAATGCGATCATCATTTTCAAACTCCTCTCGGAATAAATCATCATCCTCATAGCGAGGCTCCCAAATCCGAGGGTTAATCGCAAGCTCACAACTAAAATGATTATTTTCCTTTTCTAAGTCATGGTTGGGCAGAATAAGAATTTTAACTTGGTCTTTTGCAGTGATCAATGTCTTCATTCCCATCTGTGGGATGACAAAAGATTGTTCTGCTGCCTGGTGATCAGTAAGACCAATACCGATTTTTCCGCTTTTATCGGACAGATCACTTCTAAGAGCAATACAGGGACTTTCTGTGGCTCCAGCCGCTAAAACAATGACCTTTCCTCGATAGCTTCGTTTGCAGTGATTGATGAGATCTTCACAACATACCTTAGTTACCCTGTGTCCTTCCCATTCAAGGTGGGTAACTAAGTGATTGAGATTGATGGTAATATTTTCTCCGCCAGTCTTCATCTTTGGATAACTGACAGAGTTGAGTAATAGAGCTGCGGTGGAGAAGTAACCCCTTGGGCGCTCATCTGGATTACCTTGACGCTTTGTAATCCATGACATTTCTTGATGGAAACTTCGAGGTAGGTGCTGCACATCATAATCTGGCAGTTCCTCTTCCAGACGAGCCCGAAAGACTTTTTCGTAGTTGTTGTATTCAGTTCTCTTTCGGAAAAGCCTTTCCGCTTTTATATATCCACCCAGTTTTAGGTAGTCAACAATCTCTTTATCCCACTGTTCAAAGTCCCATTTGTTCATCCGGGGAATCAGAGCTGACCAATATATCGATCGCCCTCCCAAGTTCAGGTGTACGTCTTTTTTCAGTACTGATCCTGGTGCGTTGTCGTATGCTACCGATTTTCTGACATCCACCTCCGAAGCCGGAATAGGTGTATTGCCAATATGAGAAGGTAAATGAACTGATCCAGCTTCTAATACGAGGACTGACAAGCCAAAATCCGATAGTTGATCGGCAACGATTCCACCCCCCATCCCAGAACCAATGACGATGACATCATATTCCTGATTGGTATCTAAATTGCTAGGCACATATCGACGGGAAAAGTCGGTTTCTTCATTAAGTAAGTTTTCGACAGCGTGGAGATACCTCTTTTTATAGCTGGGAAATGAAATATTTTGATCCGTAAACTTGACTTTTTGCGAATTATCGTAAGAAACGACAATCGGATTCTGCTCCATCGTAATATCCTCATTAACATGGAAGCAAAGAGTAGCCTTATCCGCATCCGAAGGTAAAGAAATGCGGTACTGCCATTCATGGTTAGTATACTCCCCCCTGATTGGTCTCTTTGAAGACAACGATTCTTCACAAGAAACAGTAACCTCATTCGCAGGGATATGCTTCGTAGTTGCAAAAACGACCGTGAGAACTTTTTTTCCTTTCATAAAATTTCTCCAAAGTAAACCTGTAGGGGGTATCAAATAGCCAGAGGCATTAAATAATGAAATGACTGGACTCATTCTGGGACATTATCTATGGCCTCAACTTTATTATTTTATAGTTGTAAGCCAAATTAACTTATACACTTTATTGCCAAGGATGTGCCTTGTGGCTAAGTACAGGACAAAAAGCTTGAAAAGTAGGCGGGAGTGGGGTTTTATGAGAAATAGCACTAATCTCGAAACCCCTATGAACCAGTATAATGCGTTGAAACAAGCTCTCAAACCTCATTTGCGATGGCACGGAGCAAGACTCTCTTTCCTCGCTCTATTCTTACTGGCTCTGTTGAAAGTAAAAACCGTCAACCTCAAGGAATTAGCCCTAGGTTTTGAAGGTCGGGTATTGGTAGAGTCCCATTACAAACGATTACAACGCTTTTTTGGGGACTTCGAGATAGATTACCCTGAAATAGCTCGCATTGTAGTCCAGTGGCTCAATATCCCTCAACCCTGGGTATTGAGTATTGACCGCACCAATTGGTCATTTGGTAGTCATCACTACAACATCCTCACAGTCGGCATTGTCCATGAAGGGGTAGCTATTCCCATTCTCTGGTGGATGCTCAAGAAGAAAAAAGGCAACTCAAACAGCGATGAACGGATGCGTTTTATTGAGGAGATGCTGAAGATTTTTCCTTCTGCGGAGATTCGTTGCTTGTGTGGAGACCGTGAGTTTATTGGGCAGGCGTGGCTGAGGTATCTTTTGCTTGAACCGATGCTGGCTTTCTGTTTAAGAATTCGGGCGACAGACAAGATTGAGTACAATGGCAAGCGGTTGGCCGCCAAGGTTATTTTTGCCCATCTTGCCATTGGTGAATCTCAACGTCTGCAGGGGAGTTGTCTAATTTGGGGTTATCCCGTTTCTGTAGAGGCTCTTCGCTTACCCGATAATTCTTTGCTCATCGTCATTGGACAGCCCGATTGTCTGGGTCTGATTCAGGATTATGCCCAACGTTGGGGTATTGAAACTCTTTTTGGCATCTTTAAGACCCGTGGGTTTTGTCTAGAATCTACTCACTTTACTGACCCAAAACGTCTGCGTAAGCTTTTAGCCTTACTGACTTTAGCTTTGGTCTGGTCTCTCAAGACAGGATTGGAGATACATCATCTTAATCCAATTCCTATCAAGAAACATGGTCGCCGAGCAAAAAGCCTCTTTCGGCTAGGTTTAGACCACCTTCGTCATCTTATTCTCAATCCTTCATTACCTAACTTTTCTCTTTTTCTCCAGTCCTTACATTTTTTGTCCTGTACTTAGGCCTTGTGGTTGTAATTTCGCCCCCTAGTCGGTATCGCTCAGGGCGGATGCGATCGCCGTCACCCTGTTGGTCACACCTGGCCCACCGAGTCCAATACAAACACCAAATCCTTGCCTCGCTCTGGCATAACCGTCAGCCATAAAAGCCGCCCCTCCTTCATAAGCCGCCACAACTGCCGTCATGTTGTTCGGACAATGCTCGACGAAAGGGTCGATACTGCTGCCAGGAACCAAGAAAATATGTTCAATACCCTCTTGTTTCAAGGCTTTAAGAACGTATAGCGCTACATTGTTTTCTGTCATAAAAATCGTCAATTCAAAAATGAAACGCATCAACCTCAAGAGTTGAAAAAGAAAGGCTCATCAGGTACTGTCTGAGCATTAACAACAACAAATCAGACCCAAAAATGAGCCGACAACATCTTAACATAGAACCAAGAAACTTGCTCTACCAACTTAGTCAAGAGGGAAATTTATCTCAACGGCAAATGGCCGTCTGGCTCGGATGTCATCAAAACACAATATCACGAGAATTAAGAAGGAATCAAAGTTCCCTCGGCTGCTATCTACCTGACACAGCACAAGCTCAAAGCGAGACGCGCCGAAAAAATGCCAAACAACCCTTTAAAAATGTCAGCGAGTCGGCGTTAGAGTTGGTAAAAAAAGGATTGAAAAATTATCATAGTCCGGAACAAATAGGGCTCTTCGTTACTTGTTATGGTTCGATAGGGGGGCATAAATCGACTAAATCCTTATCTGGCAAGAGACTTAATTGATTAGTTCGCTCTAGATAAAAACAATTGACAAAAATCGCTAAATGCCTTTCTCTATAAGGGTTCCATCCCTTATAACCCCCGTCCATTGCATAACACAAACCGAAGAGCCACAAATAGCAGGTCGTCTGAAAAGAGCCAGTCAAGAATCTCTCAGTCACGAAACCATCTATCAAATGAATGATCGATGATAACTACCCTTGACTGTGGAAAGTATCAAGAATACCTAGGGTTTGCTGAAAAAGCTTTTCGGTGGTGGCTGGGTGTGGGGTGTGGGGTGTGGGGTGTGGGGTTTTACCAGTTTTGAGGTGGTCAACTACCTAATTTTCAGGGAAAAAGTACCTGAATTTTCCCCCGATCCCCGCAATGGCTGGCACTTTTTGAGGGGAAAAAAGTCCAAA
>NZ_JAPZRB010000445.1:0-6336 GCF_027531105.1 Microcystis sp. LE18-22.4A | reverse complement strand
GATGTCTTGTCTAACAACGCTTTACCAATAAAGCTGAGAGGGAATCCGAACTAGGGAAGTATTCGGAGGTCTGTGCCAGATTGTGTCTCGATGCGGTAGTCTCTACTTGCGTCGCCTAAATTGGTTTAGGCAAGCCCCGTCGCTTTTAGGGCGGGGTTAGTGACCCTGATTATCCTTGATAATAAGCTGGTTATAATTAAATTGAAGATGGTTCCCCCCTTAATCCCCCCTTGATAAGGGGAGTGCCGATCCCCCCTTAATCCCCCCTTGATAAGGCGGGTATCTGACAATTTTTAACACCTACCTACTTAATCACTGATAACTGATAACTGATAACTGAAATGACCTCTGACCCGTCTCTCGATCGAGCTTGGAATACCGAAGACCTAGAACAAGCGCTTCGAGGTGTCGGCACTATTCAAGAAGAACTCAACTATAATCAGGCACGCAATTCTCTGAGCAAACTTGTCGATCGTCTGGATCTTACCTCGATCGAGAAAATTGGTCTAGAAGCGGAGATCGATCGCCTGGTGGCCCTGCTAGAAAAACTCGATCGATCCCTGATTCAAATTGCCGCTTTTGGCCTGGTGGGCCGGGGAAAATCCTCGATTTTAAATGCTCTGGTCGGTCAAGAAATCTTTACAACCGGTCCTCTACACGGAGTTACCCGCACCATTAAAGGGGTAAATTGGCAGTTAAGCAGCGATGATACTTTCCCTCATCTAGCGCGTCTGACCCTGAACGGCCAGGGTAATGCTCAGGTGCAATTGCTTGATACTCCCGGTATTGATGAGGTAGATGGGCAAACGAGGGAAATTCTCGCCTGTCAGGTGGCGCAGCAGGTGGATTTAATCCTTTTTATCATCTCTGGTGATATGACCAAAGTGGAATTTTCCGCCTTGGCCAAGTTACGCGAAGCAGGAAAACCGATGATTTTGGTCTTTAATAAAATCGATCAGTATCCGGAAGTCGATCGCCTCGCTATCTATGAGAAAATCGCCTCAGAACGGGTGAAAGAATTACTCTCCCCCGATGAGATTGTTATGGTGGCGGCCTCTCCCCTCCTGGCGGAGACGGTTCAAGGGCAGGATGGTCGGCTAAAAACGCAACGATTTCGGGGAAACCCCCAGATAGAAGCCCTGAAACTCAAAATTTTGGAAATTCTAGAGCGAGAGGGTAAATCGCTCGTAGCACTCAATTCTATGCTGTATGCGGACGAGGTAAACGAGCAAATTGTCGCCCGCAAAATGGCTATCCGTGATCGCGGGGCTAATCAATTGATTCAAAAAGCAGTGATGATCAAAGCATCGGCGATCGCTCTGAATCCGGTGACGGTGTTGGATCTGTTTACGGGGGCAGTTATCGATCTAGCCATGATTCTCGCTCTTTCTCGCTTATACGGCATCGATTTAACTCGTCAGGGGGCGATCGCTCTTTTACAAAAAATTGCCCTCAATATGGGGGGTATTAGTGCCAGCGAATTTTTAGCGGTTTTGGGCTTAAGTTCCCTCAAAGGACTGCTTGGCCTCTCGATTCCTGCCACTGGCGGCATTTCTCTCCTTCCCTATACTTCGATCGCCCTGACTCAAGCGGGAGTTGCCGGTGTATCCTGTTACGCGATCGGCCAAGTGACGAAAACCTATCTCGCTAATGGGGCCACCTGGGGACCCGATGGCCCGAAGGCAGTGGTGGCCAGTATTCTCGATTCCCTCGATGAAACCTCGATTCTCAACCGGATTAAGCGGGAATTAGGCTCAAAATTGGGGGTTGGGGGTTAGGGGAAGTGGGGAAGTGGGGAAGTGGGGAAATTGAACTAAAACCCCAAAACCCCAAAACCCCAACCTCCAACACCTAAAACCTGTCTCCTATCTCCTGACTCCTGACTCCTAACTCCTAACGGTTGACCACTGATCACTGATCACTGACTCGATCAATCCAAGAAATGCTTGCTATGGACGATCGCCGCTATAATAACTACTGACCCTTGAATTTGATAGATCAGACGGTAGGCGTAGGCAGACTTTTCTCGGATGGTTTCATCGCTAAATTCAGCGCATTTTTTCGCTTCTAGGGGACAATTTTCTAAAGAATAGCTTATATCAAGAATTCGACGCACGACGGCCGCCGCATAGGACGGGGAATCTCGACTGATATAAGATGCGATCGCATCCACGTCTTCAATTGCTTTGGGCGACCAGACAAGGCGATAATTCACTCGATCAGCCATTTGTTTAAAAGACCCTCAACTTCTTCTTGGGGGATTGTATTCTCCAGAGAGGCAGCGTTCAAACTTTGACGCACCTTCTCCAGAACGTATAAATGATACTGAATATCTTCAATTGAACAATCATCTGGTAATTGATTCAAGAGGGATTCAACTTTTTGTCTAATGCTATTCATACAAGTTTGACCGAAGTTTTTAAGGAAAAGTATAAATTTAAGTTATCTATCAACTATCATCTATCATTTATCATCGGATAGAAAATTATAGTTACGCATCCTATCCTAAGCCATAGTCCCCAGAAAAGCGAGAAAAAGTTAAAAATAGATAAGGTGATTATCTAGCTTTTGTCACATTGGGGCGGGGATACTGTTAAGAATACTTAATAATTCTCCTATCTGCCCAATCCCCGCAACTTTTAGGGATTATTGACCAATAACCATCTAGCGGCCACAAGACCCCCCCCAATCGCAGAAATTTTTTGTTACATTAGTTTACAGTTCCCTCAACGCCCCAGTGGGTTATTAATTTTAATGTCTTCTTCGGTTCCTTCGTCGGATTTTATACCCTTAATCGGTCAAGAAACAGAAATCTTTAACTGGGCAAAATCCCATTATCGTAATCATACCTTTGCCAAAGATGAAAGAGTAGCCACGCGCCCCGGGCTATTATACTTTGTGGAATCTGGGGCGATTCGTATTGTTGGTCAGGCACAAGTTAACGTTATTGACCAAAAATCCCCCCGTCAACTACCTATTGCCGATAGTGAGGAAGTATTTCTCGGTTTTGTGGGTGCAGGTCAACCTTTTGAGATTGTTTCTCAATTTCCCTTTCAATTACAAGCCCAAGCTCATCTAGACGAGACCGAGTTAGTCTGGTTATACTGGGAAGACCTAGAACAATGGCCGCAATTGCGATCGGCTGTTATGGAAACTTTTCGCCATCAATACCAGCGTAAGTTATTTTGGTTGAGTATTCTCGGTCAAAAACGCTCCCTCGATCGATTAATGGGGTTCTTGGTTATATTATTGGAAGAATACGGTCAACCCTGTGTAGAAGGCTATTATCTTCCCTATCCCCTAACTCACGCTCAAATTGCCAGCGCCATCGGCACTACCAGAGTCACAGTAACAAGATTAATCGGTAAATTGCGACAACAAAATTCGATCTTTTTTAAGCAGGATAATCTTATCGGATTGCCCAGTTTATTTTTGAGTCAGAATTAATTTTTCTGCTGCTGGTGTTGCTGACTCAAGGTATGAATAAGTAATAGGACGAAATTAACTTCTTGGTTAGGAAAGGCAAAAGGCACTCATGCAAGAGCTAGTTAGATATGTGTAATTAATTGTCTCTAGCTACTTACCAACTGTGCATCCTATCCAAAAGCTAGTTTGGCCCTAGGTTTTAAAAATCCCACACAAGAAGATTCCTATCTCAAATCAGCAACGTCAGAAATCTATTATGACCGCACAAACCCCGCCATCGCTCTCCGTTCTCTATGAGGAAGATTTTGTTCTCTGGACAGAAAAAACCGCCGAACTGTTAAAGCGAAAAGAGTTTGACAGGGTGGACTGGGAAAATCTGATCGAGGAAGTCGAATGGATGGGAAAAAGTGAGCGCCAGGCCGTAGAAAGTTTATTAACTCAACTATTAATCCACCTTCTGAAACTGAGTTATTGGGCAGCGGAAAGAGAACGAAACGCGCGTCATTGGCTAGGAGAGATAGCCACTTTTCGAGTGCAACTGAAAAAAAAGATGAAAACCCCAACGCTGAAAAATCATGCCATCAATTCCTTCGGGGAGGCCTATTCAGACGCGAGACAAACCCTAATTGATGGGAGAATTGTCGATAAAAATACAATTCCCCTAGAGTCTATATTCACTCTCGAACAAGTATTAGACGGGGATTGGTTCCCCATCGATATCGCACCTTTTCTTAGTTAGGGCTTGCTGAAAAAGTTTTTCAGCAAACCCTATTTAGGCGCAAGAAAATAGAGGAATCAAAATAATCCGGTTCTTCGTTACTTGTTATGGTTCGATAGGGTGGCATAAATCGACTAAATCCTTATCTGGCAAAAGATTTAATTGATTAGTTCGCTCTAGAGCGAAAACAATTGACAAAAATCACCAAATGTCTTTCTCTATAAGGGTTTCATCTCTTATAATCCTGTCCGTTGCATAAGACAAACCGAAGAACCAATAATCCCCTCAATAGTTAATCAATTATAGCGTTTTTCAGTCTGCTGAGGTACAAAAGTGATGGGTTTTAGGCACTCATGCAAGAGGCAGAAGGCAAAAGGGAAGAAAAATAGGTGTACCTCACTAGCTTAGGAAACGCTATATCATCAACCCAATTTACTTAGAGAAAATGAAAATTATAGATAATATTTTTGACAATAAGAAGGCAGAAATTCTCAAATAAAACTTCTTTCTTTTTTTGAATTGGCGATCTTTTCTTGTCCTTAATGCCTAGAAAATGTCACCTAATAACGTTTGTGATCAACTAATTGGCTGAGAGTCACCACCTGATAACCTCGATCGTGTAATTTAGCTAATAAATTCTTCAGTACGATCGCCGTATTCTCGTCTCTTTCGGGGGACCCACCGTGAAGCACTACAATCGCCCCGGGGAAAATAAATTGCCAGATATACCAAGTGGTAAATTGAGGATGATTCGTTCCTTTTCTGGTATCTAAAGGGATCATGGAAGCGAGGGCAAATCGGGACTCGTAGCCAGGGAATTTCCCCAAAAACGAGCGCATAGATTGATTATAGAAGGCTTGACCGGGACGATACCAGCGCAGCGCTTGACCGGCAAGACGACTTAAAATATCGTTAGCTTCCCGAAACTGACTGGCAAAAGCGTCGGCAGCCAGTTGACTGGTGCGGAGATCTTGGCTGCCGTGATTAGCGATTTCGTGACCTTGGGCGATTAGACGCTCAATCAAGGTGGAGTTCGGTTGCAGGTGTCCCGTGATCAGAAAAAAAGTCGCCTTGACGGGAGTTGCCCGGCTGGCTTTTTCTTGATTATGAGCGGCGATCGCTGCTAAAATGCGATCGGTGGATTTTTCTTCGGGATCGTTGGGAGTGGGTAGATCATCGATAGTAAGGGCGATAATTTTCTCTCCTGTCGGTTGATAGAAAATTGCCCCTGGGAAAAGTCGAGCGACGCTCGAGATAATTAATTTGGCAATGCTCATTTGGGGGGTTAAGGGATGAGAAGAGAAGCAAAGATTAGCGATTACAGGCTAGTGACTGAAAGAATATTTCTCTAGGAGATATTTTCGCATTTTATTCAGTTTCTGCATCAGCGACAAAACTGAGGATAGCGACTCCTGGTCAAAATAGGGTAGTGGTCATGATCGCCGCAGCTAATCCCAGACGCTGATGACAACTACCAAACCGGTGAGCCTTTTCTCCTAAAGCCGAGCGATCGGATGCTGGTAGCTTGAAAGCTGAGATAATCCAGATAAAAACCCTATGAACATTGGAAAGACCCCCAGTCACAGTAGGAGAAGAGTCTCCTACTGCCTGCAAACTTAAATGATCTCTCAATCTAGATCACTACCACTGGTGTGGCGACAGCAATGTCGTAATCACTCAGTTGAATGATTGCATCACTAGCGGCTTGGAAACCGGCCACTCCATTATTGAGAGCGATAAAAGTACCATTTTGACCTGTCACTTTAAAAGCCTCCGCCGTGTTAGCAGCAAAGGCCGCATTAGTCAAGACCAACTGAATCGCCGCTGCGGTTAAAGAAGTAGCTGTCCCTTTCGATGCGGTCAAAGTGATGGCCGCAATAGACCCAGGGGCATTAATGCTATCAAGACTGGCACCTGTGCCATTGTAGCCTTGAATAACATCAAAGCCACTCAGCAGCGACTCACCGAGAGAATTGTAATTCAAAGTATCCAATCCATCGCTTCCCGTCAGGATATCTTTGCCAAGACCGCCTGTCAGGCTATCATTACCGGCCTCACCGGTGAGGGAATTGGCCAGACTATTGCCCACAATGGTGTCGTTGAGGCTACCACCAATGACATTTTCAAAGGCAGTGGCACTAGCTAGGGTGAGAGTGAGATTTCCGGCGGTGACGGTTTGGGCGGCGGTACTG